>CAJWAY010000032.1 GCA_913020685.1 uncultured Flavobacteriaceae bacterium | reverse complement strand
GGGGAATATTTCGGAAGATATACTTAAAGATGGACGAAAACAATTTGAAAATGGACTGCCAGGTATAAACGGTCAGAATTTAGTTCACAATACCCCTTGGGGAAAAGTACCTTCCACCCAATCACTACTTTATGCTTTCAATACTATTGCTGGGGACAGAGAAGTTCAAGATGTTGGATTCGACGGTCTGGACGATGATCAAGAGCTGTTGATTTATTCAAATGGACCTGTTGAAGATCCTGCGCGAGACAACTATGAATTTTTCGTGGCGGCTAAAGGAGGAGTTTTAGACCGTTACAAAAATTACAACGGTACCCAAGGTAACTCCCCCGTTGCCTTTTCTGATTCCAATCGGGGAAACACAACCGAACCGGATTCTGAGGATATCAACCGGGATCAAAGTATGAATACTATCGACAGTTATTTTGAATACCGTGTCCCTATAACAAAATCAATGGGAGTTGGAAATCATCCTTTCATTACTGATGTTCGGGAAAATGTTAAAGTAGCTGTTCCAAATGGTGAGGAAATCACCACTAGATGGATTCAATTCAAAATACCTGTTCAGAAGGGTTACTATGAAGATACTCAGTTTGATGATTATTTTGAGGCCATTAATAACATTGAAGACTTACGCTCCATCCGTTTTATGCGACTAGTTCTCAAAGGTTTTTCTCAGCCTGTGGTATTTCGGTTTGGCACCTTGGATTTGGTGAGAGGAGATTGGCGCAGATACAACCGAAAACTAAACAATAAACTTCCCAAAAATAACAATACAACTCTAGACATAAGCACAGTGAATATTTTGGAAAATGAAAACCGTATACCCGTAAATTATGTTCTTCCACCTGATATTCAAAGAGAACAGATTAACAATAACAATACTATTGTTCGACAAAATGAACAATCCATGTCCCTTAGAATATGCGACCTTCAACCAATGGACTACCGTGCAGTTTACAAAAATGTCAATGTAGACATTCGACAATACAAAAACCTAAAAATGTTTTTACATGCTGAATCCATCGTTGGTCAAAAACCTTTACCTGGGGAAGGAACTGCTGATGACTACGACCGACGTATGGTTGCATTTATTCGACTTGGGACAGATTTTTTGGATAATTATTATCAGGTCGAAATTCCTCTTAAACCCACTAATTATTCAGAAAGTTCTTCAAATATATTCACCGCTGATGAAGTATGGCAACCGGAATCTAATGCTCTTGAGGTACCCATTAAATTATTGGCAAAACTAAAAGCAGCCGCCATTAACAATTCTGGTTTGGGCAGGATCTCCTATTTTGATGAAAACATGAATCCTATTAGTGAGTTTTCGCCTATTAGCGCTTTACCTGGATTCAAAAAATACAAATTTGCTATTAAAGGAAACCCCTCCCTGGGATCCATCAGGAATTTGATGATAGGAGTAAAAAATCCCTCCAAGCAGTTGGGAGACGATTTGTGTGGTGAAGTATGGTTCAATGAATTACGAATTGCTGGAATTGACTCTAAAGGTGGCTGGGCAGCCATTGGAGCAATAGATGCAAATATTGCTGATTTTGCCACTTTAGCCGGTACAGCCAGAATGTCTACTATTGGATTTGGCTCCATTGATCAGACCCCCAATCAAAGCAATCGGGAGGACATGAAGCAGTACGATGTGGTCACAAATATCAATATGGGGAAGCTTTTACCAGAAAAATGGGGACTTCAAATACCTCTTAACCTAAACCTAGGAGAAACTTACATCACTCCTGAATACGATCCTTTTTATCAAGACATACTATTTCAAGACCGATTAGACGCTTCTAGAAGAATTTCACAAAGAGATTCCATTAACCAACAAGCAATTGACTATACAAAAAGAAAGAGTATTAGTTTGATTGGAGTACGTAAAAATAAAATGGGAAATAAACCCAGCCGTTTCTACAGTCCCGAAAATTTTGATTTCTCATACGCTTATAATGAGTTATCTCATCACGATTATGAAATTAAAAATCAAACAGATAAAAACTTGCAATTGGGAGCTAACTACACACACTCCTTCAAGTCAATAGAAATCAACCCTTTTAGAAAAATTCAAGTTCTAAACCGAAAGCAATATTGGCAATGGTTGAAAGAAATTAATTTTAATCCCATTCCTAATAACATAGAGATTACTTCCAATATTAATAGAGATTTTAGTAGTCAGCGTTTTCGCCAAGTATACATGGAGGGGATAGATGCAGGACTACAACTTCCACTACCAGACCTACAACTTAGAAATTATCTATTTGACTGGTCTTACTCCATAAGTCATAATCTCACTCGCTCTTTGCGATTTAACTTTACAACTTCGAATAATAATATCGTTAGAAATTTTTTCGAAAAAGACCCCAACAATCCATTGGGTAGGGTCAATAAGAGTTTGGATATTTGGGATGGTATTTGGGATACTGGTCAAACCGATCGCCATTTTCAGACGCTTTCACTGAACTATAAAATTCCTTTGCGATTAATTCCTTTTCTTAATTTTATTGATGCTAATTACAATTATACAGGTGATTTTAGTTGGGAAAGAGGATCCAATGCTATGGCAGAAGTGACCAATGATGATGGCCAACCACTGGGGATTGTAAATACCATACAAAATGCTAATACGAAAACCTTAACTGGATCAATTTCTTTTGATAAACTCTACACTATTTTGGGATTAAAATCAAAAAAATCTCTTTTTGATCAACCTTTTGCTAGAGCTGCTATTGCCAATAATCCTCCACACCAAAAAAAAGAGAAAAAACCAAAAAACAACCTTTTAAAAAAACGCATTACTTATTTTGTTGATATACTTTCATCTATAAAAAGAGTTCAATTTAATTATTCGGAAAACAACGGTAAAATCATTCCTGGGTATCTACCCAATGTTGGGTTCATAGGAACCCTTGACCCAAGTTTTGGTTTTACTTTCGGAAGTCAAGCAGATGTCAGATATGAGATAGCAAAAAGAGGATGGTTGACCAATTTTCCGAATTTTAACGAGCCATTCGTTCAAGTTCACAACAGTAAACTTAATTTATCTGCTCAAATAAACCCCTTAAAAGATCTAACCATTGACCTTAATGCGGAACGCAATTACTCTAATAATTTGAATGAAAATTATCAGGTTAGTGATAGGGATTATCTCGCATTAAATTCAAATGAATTTGGGAATTTTGGAATATCTACTATTTTGATCAAAACAGCTTTTTCAGGTGGTGACGGTCCTGTCAATAAAAATTTTCAGAATTTCAGAAACAATCGTTTGATCATTGCTAATCGACTAGCAGCTCAAAATGGAACATCAATCAACAATCGCGACGAGAATGGCTTTCCTGAGGGATTCAATAAGAATCACCAAACCGTTCTTGTGGCTTCTTTTTTATCTGCCTACTCTGGGAGTGATCCCAACAAAATATCTTTTGCTCCCACACGAAATATACCACTTCCAAACTGGAATTTAAAGTATACGGGCTTAAATAGAATAAAATCTATGGCCAAAATTTTCAATCGATTTTCCCTAACTCACGGTTATCGTTCCAGCTATACACTCACAAATTATCAAACTAATTTGGAATATGATTCTAATCAGCCACTTGTTAAGGATCCTGTAGGAAATTATATGACCTCGAAATTTTACTCAAACATCAACTTAGCAGAACAATTTAATCCGCTGATTCGTTTGGATATTGAATTCAAAAACTCACTCAAAATATTAGCAGAAATTAAAAGAGATCGATCATTGTCGTTAAGCTTGGATAATTCCCTTTTGACAGAACAAAGTGGAAATGAATATATTTTAGGTATGGGCTATCGCCTTAAAGACCTTCGGATCAGAACCAATTTGGGAGGGAGAAGAGTTTCCCTCAGTGGAGATCTCAATTTAAAAGCAGATTTTTCTTTCCGAGAAAACATCACTCTGTTGCGTAATCTGGAGTACGACAACAATCAAGTAACTGCTGGCCAGACTTTAATGTCTATTAAATTTTCTGCCAATTATAACTTATCCAAAAACCTAACAAGTATATTATTCTACGATCATAATTTTTCTGAATTTGCTATTTCCACGGCATTTCCACAAACTTCTATTAGGTCGGGGATCACCATTCGTTATAATTTTGGAAACTAAAATTGAATTGTATTACTTTGCCTTTAAATTTAAAACCAAGGCAAATGAATATTCCATCCAATCTCTTGTACAGCAATGACCACGAGTGGGTCAGGTTAGATGAAGAAATTGCTATTATTGGTATTACTGATTTCGCTCAACAAGAATTAGGAGATATCGTTTATATTGAAATTGAAACAGTAGGAGATAGTTTGGAGAAAGAACAAGTTTTTGGAACCGTTGAGGCCGTTAAAACAGTTTCTGATTTATTCATGCCTATTAGCGGTGAGGTACTAGAGTTTAATTCGGCTCTGGAAGATTCGCCCGAGACTGTCAATTATGAACCATATGAATCTGGATGGATTATAAAAATTAAAATCGATAACCCTTCCCAACTAAAACATTTATTAAGCGCAGAACAATACAAGCAATTGATTCAATCTTAAAACCAACCGCAAAGACAAAAAAAATCTTGTTTTTTATCGATTTTTTTTTAGTTTAGCATTGTTAACACCCGACATCAAATGCAACCCAAAAAAAACGAAAAAGCGGATTTATCCAAAAACAGTAGTCTTTATTTCATCATAGGTTTGACTTCTATTTTGTTTTTATCATGGCAGGCCATTGAATGGAAAACTTATGATAGGAGTGGATATGGATATGAGGCATTAAATGTTGATGATGATGATGATGAAGAAATTCCAATTACAGAGCAAATCAAAGTTCCCCCTCCCCCTCCTCCCCCTCCACCAGCTCCAGAGATTATTGAGGTTGTAGAAGATGAGGAAGAAGTGGAAGAAACTGTGATTGAATCAACTGAGACTGATCAGGAAGAAATCGTAGAGGTTGAAGAGGTTGAGATTGAAGATGATTTTGATGATGTCGATGTCCCATTTGCTGTTATTGAAGATGTACCAATTTTTCCTGGTTGTGAAAGAGTTGCAAAATCCAAAAGGAGAGAATGTTTTCAGGAAAAAATTAATAAACACATAAGAAAAAATTTTCGTTACCCCGAAATTGCTCAAGAAATGGGTATACAGGGGCGAGTATATGTTAATTTTATCATATCCAAAGACGGATCCATCAGCAATATCAGAATGCGAGGCCCAGATAAAAATCTTGAGAAAGAAGCCGCAAGAATTATAGGTAAACTTCCCAAAATGACCCCAGGAAAACAGAGAGGAAGACCAGTTAGGGTTCCATTTAGTATTCCAATTACCTTTCGTCTGCAGTGAGGTTTCAATAAGATCCTAAAATTCTCATTGAGGCTTGCATAGGGATGATTTGTAGACTATCTTTGCCTTTGGATATTTGATGATGAAGACCCTCTCCGACAGTTTACCCTTACTTAGTTTCAATTTCGTAACATTTATAAATGATTTTTTACAGCTCACGAAGTTTCGCTTGGCTATTAGTGTTGTATTCTCCTCAGTCGCAGGCTATTTGCTTGCTGTTGACCATATAGATAGTTCAATACTAACGGCGTTGCTTTTCGGTGGTTTCTCAATGGTAGGAGCCTCCAATGCTTTCAATCAGTGGATCGAAAAGGAAAAAGATTCTTTGATGGATCGAACCAAGAATCGTCCGCTTCCATCAGGTCGAATGAACAACCTTACTGCCCTTATTATAGCTTCCCTACTAACACTTGTGGGAATTTTTATTTTGAACAACATTAATTTCAAAACTGCTCTTTTCGGAGCACTTTCGATATTTATATACACCTGTATCTATACCCCTTTAAAATCTGTCACCCCTCTCTCAGTATTTATAGGGGCATTTCCTGGCGCTATACCGTTCATGTTGGGATGGGTGGCAGCAACAGGTAGTTTTGGAATCGAACCTGGGATACTTTTTATGGTGCAATTTTTTTGGCAGTTTCCTCATTTTTGGGCTATTGGTTGGATGATGGATGATGATTATAAAAAGGCAGGCTTTAAAATGCTACCCACGGGGAATCCCGACCGGGCTACCGCTTTTCAAATTGTATTTTATACCTTTTGGACTATTATTATTTCGATAACACCTTACACTCAGTACAGTGGATCATTGACTCTTTCATTGGGTGCCTTTATTTGCCTTGTTTTAATAGGACTTTATTTTCTTTACCATACCTTAAAATTGATGCAGAATAAGAGCAAAGAGGCAGCAAAAAAATTAATGTATGCCAGTATTGTATATATCAGCCTTTTGCAAGTTATATATGTCATAGATAAATGGAGCTAGCAATGGAAGAACAAGTATTAAGACAGTACAAAGCCAAAAAAATGATGCTCTGGGTGGGAATGATAAGCATGGCTATGACCTTTGCAGGGCTTACGAGTGCTTATGTTGTCAGCAGTAGTCGAGCAGACTGGTTATCTCAATTTAAAATACCAGGGTCTTTTACTATTAGTACTCTGCTTATACTGATTAGTAGTTTTAGTTTTTATTTGGCCAAAAAATCTCTTCTTTCAAAAAACATAAAGGCAACTAAAATTTTGATTTTGACTACCTTTATGTTGGCCTTGCTATTTGTTTACTTTCAATTTAAGGGATTTGCAGAAATCGTTGCCCAAGGCTATTATTTTACAGGTGCTGAAAGCTCCATCACCACCTCTTTTCTATATGTTTTGGTTTTACTGCATTTAGCGCATTTATTTGCTGGTATCATAGTCCTTTTAGTGGTGTATTTTAGGTTGGTTAAAGGAAGCTATTCGGGATCAAATATTCTTGGCTTTGAATTGGCTCATTTGTTTTGGCATTTTCTTGACATCTTGTGGATTTATTTATATCTATTTGTACTGCTATACAGGTAAAATATATAAATTTGTAATAACTAATTTGAATTTGACTTTATGGAATTAACTGCAGCTGAAAAAGAGGCCAATCTTTGGGCTGGAGGTCAACGACCACTTAATGCCAGTTATGGCAAATTGATGATGTGGTTTTTCATTGTATCTGACGCACTTACTTTCACCGGATTTTTAGTTTCCTATGGATTTTCCCGTTTTAAAAACATCGACTCATGGCCGATTGCTGATGAGGTTTTTACCCACTTTCCTTTTCTTCATGGCATAGATGCACCCATGTATTATGTTGCCTTAATGACATTTATATTGATTTTTTCCTCTGTCACTATGGTATTGGCGGTAGATGCGGGACATCATATGAATAAGTCGAAAGTTACTTTTTACATGTTGCTAACAATAATTGGTGGTGCTGTTTTCGTAGGCTCTCAAGCTTGGGAATGGAAAAACTTCATCAAAGGGGAATATGGAGCTTTGGAAACTAAAGGAGGTCAAATTTTACAATTTGTTAATTCAGATACTGGTAAAAGAGTTGCTATCGCAGATTTTGCTGTTTCAATTCCAACCGAACGAAGCACTCACAAACTCAGCAATGGTATTTGGTACGAAAATGAAGGCTCCTTACCCACTTACTCCCTTGTCGAAGTATTAGAAGGTTTTGAGTCTAACAATAATTTAGTTATCAGGATTGAAAAATTAGATGAAAACGGCCATAAAATTGTTCTCACTAGAGACGATTCTTTAGATAAAATTTATAATTCCATTGGAGTAGTGGAAGGGGCTAACCTAGTTCACAATGAATATGGAAACAGACTATTTGCTGATTTTTTCTTTTTCATTACTGGTTTTCATGGTTTTCACGTTTTTTCTGGAGTTATCATCAACATCATAATATTTTTCAATGTTATTGTTGGAACCTATGAAAAAAGGGGACATTATGAGATGGTCGAAAAAGTAGGGCTTTATTGGCACTTTGTCGATTTAGTCTGGGTGTTTGTATTTACATTTTTCTATCTCGTTTAATCCATAAATTATTATCCATGGCTGAAGGAGCTCATAAACTTGCAATTTTTAGAGGATTATTAAAATTTAAATCTAACGTTCAGAAAATTTGGGGTGTTCTGATTTTCTTATCAATTGTTACCACCATTGAGGTGGCATTAGGAATTCTCAAACCTGATTTTTTGATGAAATATTTTTTGAGCATGAAATTATTAAATTGGATATTTATAATCTTGACGCTTGTCAAAGCTTATTATATTGCCTGGGATTTTATGCACATTAGAGATGAAAGAGGCAGTCTTAAGGGTGCAATTGTTTTGCCGCTGATCATATTAATTCCTTATTTGATTTTTATTTTAATTCTCGAAGCTGACTACATTTTTGAAGTTATGGTTAGTGGGTTCGTGAGTTGGAATTTCTAGAAAATTTATAGAAAATTTTCATGAGTAAATCTCAAAAAAAATATATCATTCTCTTTATTCTATTTATCTTTCCAATAGTTATCTACTTGTTTTTTGCTTCTGGCAAAAACAACTTTGCGTTATTGCCTGTTTTGACTAAAGTAGTTGGTGACGTCCATCAATGGGAAACCCTCACAGGTAAGTCCGCTCAATTCCAGGGTCGTATTACTGTTTTAGGTTTTTGGGGAGAGGATCTGTCAAATAAAAAAGGGGATGCCTTGAATCTCAATCAAAAAATTTATAAACGCTTTTATCAGTTCAAAGATTTCCATTTTGTTATGGTTGTTAAACAAGGATATCAGGCTCAAGTTGAGGAACTCAAAGAAGAACTAAAAGCAGGTGTAGGAACCGACTTGATTAAATGGCGGTTTGTTTTTGGAAATGGTGATCAAATTACTTCATTGTTTAATAGCTTGAAAACTCCACTACAACTGAGTACCAGGTATAGTTTACCGTACGTTTTCATCATAGATAAAGAACTTAATCTCAGGGGTCGTGACGACGATGAGGATGGAGGAACTCTCTATGGTTTCAATGCTCAGTCCGTGGCGGAAATCAATAACAAAATGGTTGATGACATTAAGGTAATACTGGCCGAATATCGTCGTGCATGGAAAAAGTACAATAAGAATACTACTCCTTAGTATGAGAAATTTGAGCTACATAGGGTTAATCATTGTTTTAATTGTTTTTGGTCTCTTATTTATACCTAAGATTCTAGATCGGATAGCAAATAATACCCAGGTAGAGAATAATCGAACTGTTCCTGCAAAGCCTTTGGCTTACATCAAACTTGACGGAGAAGCCAAAAAAGTACCTGAATTTTTGATGCGTAATCAAGACAGTTTATTGATTGGCAATGAGGATTTTATAGGGAAAGTTTATTTGGCAGAATTTTTCTTTACACGTTGCCCAACCATTTGTCCTGTTATGAATAAAAACATGAAAATTTTGGACGATCGTTTTGGTGATCGCCAAGATTTCGGGATTGCCTCTTTCAGTATTGATCCCGACAATGACAAACCTCATGTACTCAAAAAATATTCAGAACAACATGGCGTAAAATCCAAGAACTGGCATTTTATGACTGCTGAGAAATCCACGGTCTATAAGCTCGCAAATTCAGGATTTAGTATCTTTGCAGGAATTAATCCCTCAGTAGCCGGAGGTTTTGAACATCAAGGATATTTTGCATTGATCGATAAAAACGGTTACATAAGATCACGAGTTGATCGTTTTGATAACCCCATTGTTTACTACTCTGGTTTGGATCGCGAAGATCAAGAGTTACAGGGAGTTGATATGCTTTTGGAAGATATAGAATGGTTATTAAAGGAGTAAAAACCGATTGGTATGAAAGAAAAAATTGTAAGCGATCCTTCAAAGAAATACAGTAATCCTATCGCAGCTGTATCCGTTTTGATCCCTGTGGTGGTTGCTATTCTTTTTACAGTGAGATTACCCAATATTGCCCCTCTGGATTTTTTACCCCCTATTTATGCCTCCATCAATGCATTGACCGCCTTGATCTTATTTATAGCGTATGTTGCGATTAGACAGAAAAAAATTAAACTTCACGAAAAATTAATGAAGACAGCTATTGCCCTGTCCGTGATTTTTTTGGTCATGTACGTTGCCTATCATATGACTTCAGATCCCACTCCTTTTGGTGGGGAGGGAGTGGTGAAATACATCTACTATTTCATACTTATTTCTCATATTATTCTTTCCATTGGGATTATACCCATGGTTTTGATCACCTATGTAAGGGCTATTTCTAAAAGATTTGCAGATCACAAAAAAATATCAGTTATTACTTTCCCAATATGGTTGTATATAGCTATTACCGGTGTAGTTGTGTACTTAATGATATCTCCTTATTATTAATTTTATGCGTGTATTATTATGCTTATTAGCCCTCTTGTCTTTTGCAGATGCTTCTGCCCAGTGTTCTATGTGTAGAGCAGTTTTGGAATCAGGCGCGGATCTAGATACAGCTAAGGGAATCAACAATGGAATTATCTATTTAATGGCCATTCCATATCTTTTGGTTGGTTTTGTAGGTTATAAAATTTTTAAGCTCCTAAATAAAAGATAATTTTTTTCGCAATTAATATTCTTTTAGGACGTTATCACATATGTATATATTTAATTCAGCTAGGTAAAATATTACCATGATCAGCATCAAAAACCTTCACAAATCCTATAAAATTGGAGACAGTTCATTGCATGTTCTCAAAGGGATTGATTTGAATATCAAAAAAGGTGAGTTGGTGGCCATCATGGGATCATCCGGATCAGGAAAATCTACACTACTTAACATTCTGGGGATGCTTGATTTGGCAGATGAAGGAGAGTACCTACTCGACAATGTACTAATTGAGGGCTTGACAGAAACCACTGCAGCTAATTACCGGAATAAATTTTTGGGATTTATTTTCCAATCTTTTAATCTCATCAATTATAAAAATGCATTAGAAAATGTTGCTTTACCACTTTATTACCAAGGGTTAGGAAGAAAAATCCGACAAGTGAAAGCATTGGGATATCTTGAAAAGGTAGGATTAAAAGATTGGGCCACACATTTACCCAGTGAGCTTTCTGGAGGGCAAAAGCAAAGGGTGGCAATTGCCCGAGCCATGGCCTCTGAACCAAAAGTTCTTCTTGCCGACGAACCTACAGGGGCATTGGATTCTAAAACATCAACTGAAGTTATGAGTCTAATCCAACAAATTAATAGTGAAGGTAAAACTATTTTAGTCGTTACTCACGAATTGGATATCGCAAACATGTGTAAAAGAATCGTTAAGCTGAAAGACGGAGTTATTGTTGATGATCAAAAAGTTGATCAGGTTATAGCAGAAAATCATGTTTAATAGAGACCGTTGGCAAGAAATATTTGAAACTATTCGCAAGAATAGGCTAAGAACTTTTTTATCCGGTTTTACTGTTGCTTTGGGGATATTTATTTTTATAGTACTCTTTGGATTTGGGAATGGATTAAAAAATACCTTCAAACAGTTTTTTTTAGATGACGCTACCAATACATTATGGGTTAATCCCGGTAAGACTTCAAAACCTTATAGAGGATTCAAAGCCAACAGAAGGATAGAATTTGATAATAGTGATTTGGATGATATCAAAGCCAATTTTAAATTTTTCTTAGAAGGCATCACACCTAGAATTAACAGAAGTGTGGGGGTAAGATACAGTGGAGAATCAGACAACTATAATACCCGAGGGGTAGCACCTGATCATCAATACATAGAAAAAACTCTAATTATGAGTGGACGTTTCATCAATCAAGATGATATAGACAAAAAGACCAAAAATATAGTCATTGGTCGTTTGGTCGCTAAGGACCTTTTTAAAAAAGAAGAACCTATCGGAAAATATTTAGAAATTGGGTCCAGTGCTTTCAAGGTTGTAGGAGTGTTCCAGGATCAAAGTGGAGATCGAGAGGAAAGATTTATTTATATGCCCTACACAACACAACAATTGATTGAAAAGAACAACGACAATATCAACTCAATAATTATTAGTTTTAGACCTGAACTAGGTTACACTTCTGCCCTGGTTTTTGAAAAACAATTACGACTTTTTTTAAAAAATAAAAAATCTATTGACCCCAGAGATAACAATGGAATAAGAATCAGAAATGTTGCTGATCAAATTCGTCAAAACCAGCAATTTGCTAGTGTATTGCAGATGATTGTTGCTTTTGTAGGGATCGGTACTTTAATTGCTGGGATTATAGGTATTTCAAATATTATGGTTTTTGTTGTTAAAGAACGTACTAAAGAATTGGGAGTCAGAAAAGCACTTGGTGCAACACCCAAAAGTGTTATTGGGATGGTTTTGCAAGAGTCAATTTTTATTACAACTTTATCCGGTATAACCGGAATGATATTTGGAATTGCCTTATTGAGTAATATTGGTAATCGGTTAGAGGAGTTTTTTATAATTGATCCCTACATAGAAAATTCCACTGCTATAGTTGCAACGGTTTTGTTAATTCTGTTTGGAGCTGTCGCAGGTTACATCCCAGCTAAAAGAGCCGCAAGTATTAAACCCATAGTAGCTTTAAGAGATGAATAGCCTAAAGGTTATTTTTGATTTCGACACATGGCAGGAGATTTTTGGCTCTATTGCCAAGAATAAGACCC
>CAJWAY010000031.1 GCA_913020685.1 uncultured Flavobacteriaceae bacterium | reverse complement strand
ATGTGATTCGAGCAGTAGGTAAGCCGAAAAATGCCATGTATGCCATGATGTTGCCATCGATTTCAAATTTAACTTTGGACTATTTATTGATTTATGTTTTTGATTTTGGGATGCATGGTGCAGCATGGGCTACTACCCTATCCTATTGTGTATGTGCAATCTACATTATTTTCTTTTTTAATTCAAACCATTCGGAGTTACACCTCAAGATGAATGATTTTAAATTGAACGCAGGAATCTCCATAGAAATAGGTACTTTAGGTACTGTGACACTAGCCCGTCAGGGGGTAATAAGTCTATCCGTTTTACTGGTCAACAATTTGCTTTTTGGTCTGGGGGGAGAATCAGCGGTTGCAGTCTATGCAATAATCAGCCGACTTTTGATGTTTTCACTTTTTCCTGTTTTAGGGATTACCCAGGGATTTATTCCCATTGCAGGTTTCAATTACGGTGCTAAGAATAAAAAAAGGGTCGAAGAAGTTATTCGAATTGCATTACTCTATGCAACAAGTTTTGCAACTTTAGTTTTCCTAATGATCAATATTTTTTCGAATTCCATCGGGAGTATTTTTACCAGTGAACTATCAGTTCTTGAAAAAGCACCCGCAGCTATTAGATGGGTGTTTGTTGCCACACCTATTGTAGGTGTTCAATTGATTGGTGCAGCCTACTACCAAGCCATCGGCAAAGCCCTCCCTGCATTACTACTATCCTTAACTCGTCAAGGAATTTTCTTTATTCCCTTAGTGTATTTTTTACCCAGTTTTTTGGGAATCAACGGAGTTTGGCTGGCTTTCCCTATTGCAGAGTTACTTGCAGCTATTGTTACGGGTTGTTTTTTAGCTTATGAACTAAGAAAATACTTAAATTCATGATTGTTTACCCACATAAATTAAAGATAAAAATTTGTTGAAGTTTTTGTAATTTGTGGTTTCGTTATGAGTTCTTTATCGATTATACAAATTGATCCCAGCAAATGGAATACTACAATTATATCAAATCACTGCACTTAATTTTTGTAGTTACCTGGTTTGCTGGATTGTTTTATGAACCTCGCTTGTTTATTTATCATATTGAGGCTTCCAAAAAAAGTTCTCCTGCAAAAGAAATCTTGGAGAATCAGCTCAAAATCATGTCGCGTAGATTGTGGTACATCATTACTTGGCCCTCGGCAATTCTTGCCACCATCTTTGCCATTTGGTTATTGGTTTTGATGCCTGGGTGGCTCTACCAATCCTGGATGTTAATCAAAACTGTATTCATTTTTTTGCTCTATGCATACCACCTTAAAACCCATCAGATGTTCTTGGAGCTTCAACGTGACCAAATCCGCTACTCATCAAACTTTATGCGAATCTGGAATGAGGGAGCAACCCTGTTTTTATTTACCATTGTATTTCTAGCTATCGTTAAAAGTGCAATTCATTGGGTTACTATGGTGTTGGGAACATTTGGCCTGATTGTCCTATTAATCGTGGCCATAAAACTATACAAAAGGTTGAGAGATAAATCTTCTGCAAATGAAAATTAACTTGCTAAGACGTATTTCGCTTCGAACCCAAATCTTTATCTCGATGATATTGTTGGTTTTCTTAGCCTGCCTTTTGATTTTGACCGCTACTTTCTTCCAATATCAAAATGAATCTATTGATTATAATATTTTCAGATTAAATAGAAAAGAAAGTCAGTTGAAAAAGCAAATTGATTACTTGGTAGAAAAAAATGATTTATTAAATAAAAATGACATTATTTGGGCAGAGCACAAAGAAGAGTTCAGTGCGGTAATAAAAATTCATAATGTTAATTTTTCTGTTTTCAATTTAGAGGGGAAACCTCTTTTCACTTCATTCCTTCCTCTGAAAATCATTGCCAACGAATACCGTTTAGAAACTGATTTTGTAACTGCAATTTTGGAAAAATCAGACAGTCGAATACTGGAAAAAAATAATGATGAGATAGGTAAATTCCAATCTTCCTACAGTGTACTAAAAGATAGTTTTGACAAACCTTATGGGGTGTTGTTCTTTCCTTATTTTGAAGATGTATCCTTTTCAGAAAACGAATTGAATACTTTCCTTCAGAGCTTGTATCAAATCTATCTTTTGATGTTGGTGGTGGCGATTGTTATGGCTTATTTTATATCCAAATATATTTCCCGTTCACTGGAAACATTTCGTGAAAAAATTGACCAAACGGGGCTTTTAAAAGAGAATGAAAAAATTGAACTCAAAAATGCACCTAGAGACATCGCTAGTTTGATCAATTCCTACAACAAAATGATTGACGAGTTGGAAAAAAGTGCAACCTTACTCGCTAGAACACAAAGAGAACAGGCATGGCAAGAAATGGCTAAACAGGTTGCCCACGAAATCAAAAACCCCTTGACTCCAATGAGACTAACGGTTCAAAACTTTCAGAGACGGTTCTCGGAGGATGACCCTGAAAATCACAAAAAAATTGATGAGTTTTCTCAAATGCTTCTGGAGCAAATTGATACAATGAGTGAGGTAGCCAATGCTTTTTCAGATTTCGCTACTTTACCAAAGCCTAGACTAGTGATAACTGATTTAGTTGAAATCACTCGTAGGTCTTTGGAAATTTTCGAGGAGAAAGTTATAAAGTTTAAAACCTCCGACAAGGAAATTAGGCTGCGTTTAGATCGTACACAGTGGATCAGAGTGACCACTAATATAATTCAAAATGCACTTCAAGCTGTTAAAAATGGAAAACAGGCTAAAATAAAAGTCTCAATCGAAAAAGCTGGAAAAAACGTCAAAATTTCCTTCGCTGACAATGGAATAGGAATCCCTAAATCCATCCAATCAAAAATATTTGAGCCAAAATTTACAACCAAAAACAAAGGCATGGGGTTGGGATTGGGAATTGTTAAAAATATTATTGATTCCCACAAGGGAAAAATAGAATACACCACCGGAGACGAGGGAACCACCTTTGTCGTCATGCTTAAATTGTAAAAAATGAAAGGTCAACTGACATGGATCGAGGTTCGGGATAGCATTGGATGGATCAAAATCAACCGAGAAAATAAACTTAACGCTCTCAACCTAGAATTGATTGACGAATTGCACGACCGAATTATCAATTTTCAAAAACATTCCTCTGTAAAAGTGATCGCGCTCACTGGTAAAGGAAAAAAAGCTTTTGTAGCAGGAGCAGATATTTCAGAGTTTTCTGGTTTTAAACCCCAACAGGCTGGGGCTTTTGCCCGTCGCGGAAATCAGGTTCTATTTGATTTGATCGCACAATTAGAAAAACCTGTTATCGCTGCTATAAACGGTTACGCTCTAGGAGGCGGGCTGGAACTGGCAATGTCTTGTCACCTTAGAATTGCAGTACAACATGCCAAACTGGGATTGCCCGAAGTATCATTGGGTGTTATTCCAGGTTATGGGGGAACACAACGCTTGCCTGCTCTAATTGGAAAAGGTAACGCAATGGAGATGATTTTGACTGGAGACATGATTAGTGCTGATAAAGCTTTAAAATTGGGATTGGTTAATCAAGTAGTACCTGCAGAAAAACTTTTCGAGGCAACTATAACCTTAGCAGAAAGGCTGATGAAAAATTCGCCCAACTCAATCAAAAATGCCATCAAAGCCATAAATGCTTCAGATATTACCCTTAATGGGTTTAAAGATGAAAATCTTCAATTTTCCAAGTGTTTTGGAACTACTGATTTTAAAAAAGGGGTAGCTGCTTTTCTCGAAAAAAGAAAACCTGAATTTTAAACCCCATCAACCCCGAGGGTCACCTGCTGCTCTAACTTTTTTAACAGCTGATCCGGATCTTCTTCAATAAGCTTGAAAGTTGCTTGTACTTTCAAATTGACTTTAATTCCAATGGGTATGGGAAAATATTGATATTTGGCCAACTTCCATGAGTTGTTGATGCTTAAGGCAACAATAGTGGCATCAGGAATATGTTCAAACAATGTCATCAAACCCCTAGTGTAGAACTTTTTGATTCGCCCGTCTTTGCTTCGGGTTCCCTCAGGAAAAATTACGGCTGCCCACCGATTATTTTGAACTTGCTCACCAAAAGCTTTGATTTTTTTAATGGCTAAAGCGGCATTTTCACGGTCGATCAAAACCGAACCTCCGTGACGCAGATTAAAAGATATACTTGGAATTCCCTTGCCCAATGATGACTTGCTTATAAACTTGGGATGGTATTTTCTAAAGTACCAAATAATGGGTGGAATATCATAGGTACTTTGATGATTGGAAACAATAATCAAAGGACCGTTTTCGGGCATTTTAAATGAATTTGAAAATTCAAAACTAGTACCTAAAATATTTAAACACCTCAACAAAAAAAAATTTAGCCAATCAACAGATTTTTTGTGAGAAACATAACCAAGAAGTCTGAAGCTAAACACCTGAACCAAATGAAAAATAATTAAGATCAATCCAAATGCCAGGTAATAAATTACCGTTAAAGGGTAATAGAAAGTTTTTTTTAAGAACAAAAAACTGGTATCACTAAATGAAAATTGTTATTCACAAAACTCATTAAAAGCATCCGTTAGGTTTTCAGCTATTAATTGTGCAGATCGGCCCTCAATATGATGTCGTTCTATCATGTGTACCAATTCTCCATCCTTGAACAATGCCAAACTAGGAGAGGAAGGGGGAAAAGGAATCATCTTGGCCCTTGCAGCATCAGTAGCTTCTCGGTCTACACCTGCAAAAACTGTGTACAAATAATCCGGAGTATTTTGGTTATTTAATGAAATTCTTACAGCTGGGCGAGCATTTGCTGCGGCACAACCGCAAACAGAATTAACCACTACCAGTGCTGTTCCGGATTTTGACAGGGCAGATTCAACGGCATCGGGAGACAACAACTCTTCAAAGCCAATAGTTGTTAACTCTTCTTTCATAGGTCTAACTATTTCAGCTGGATACATAATTCAATTTTTTGTAAAGATAAAAAACTCCCTATTTATTCTACATGGTAAACAATCTTTTATTGACATTTGTATCTTTGCAATCTGAACAAACTGGGCTTATGATTAAGTGGTTGGCCGCTGTGATAGGTTATTCTTTTTTAAGGTTTCCTGGAGCCATTTTAGGTTTTATGGTCGGAGGGTTTTTTGAATTTTTATCTAAGAATTCTGTCCAAATAAGAACCTCTTCTTATGCAATCAATCCCGAAACATTTCAGTTAAATTTATTAGCTCTTTCAGCATTAATTATCAAAGCCGATGGTAAGATTGAACAAAAGGAGCTGGACTTTGTGAGGAGTTTTTTTATTAGCCAATACGGTAAAGAACGAGCCGATTCAATTTTTAGAACTTTTAATACTCAGATCAAAAAAGAGACCCAACATCTGGACAAACTGACCCGTGTTTTCGTTCAGCAAACCGCCTATGAAACCCGTTTACAAATTCTTCATTTTCTATTTGGAATTGCTAATGCCGATGGAAATATTTCTGATATAGAACTAGAAAAACTTTCACATGTGGCCTCAGGAATGAGACTTCGCCTGCCCGATTTTGAAAGTATCAAGGCTATGTTTATTAAAAATACTGACAATGCATACAAAATTCTTGAGATTGATCCCAAGGCCAGCCAAGATGAAATAAAAAGTGCCTATCGGAAGATGGCCAAAAAATACCACCCTGACAAACTCCGAGGACAAGACCCTGCAATGATAAAAGGTGCGGAGGAAAAGTTCAGAGAAGTTCAAAAAGCTTATGAAACATTGATGCGTAAAAATAATTAATACTTAATTTATGGAAACGTTTTGGTTCTATTTTGATTTGGGCTTCGACCATGTTCTTGATGTTGGAGGTTTAGATCACTTTTATTTTCTTGTTGCCCTCTCACTTCCATTTGCCTTTATGAATTGGCGAAAACTGCTATTGTGGGTAAGTCTTTTTACTTTGGGGCATTCATTATCACTATTAATCACTCATTTTGAATGGGTAAAAATAGATGCTAAATGGGTTGAATTTTTGATTCCCGTCACCATCTGTATCACTTGTCTTTCGACACTTGTTCAAAATACCCCAACCCATCTTAAAGGGGTTTGGATCAACATAATCACTTTATTTTTTGGATTGATTCATGGTTTTGGTTTTGGACGATATTTTAAAATGATTGCTACAGAGGGAGAAGTCATCTTGGGCCTTTTGGAATTTGCCTTGGGTGTTGAGTTTGCCCAGATCCTGATTGTGATATTTGTACTTTTGATTAATTGGTTAGCCACTGGATTGCTAAAAATTCAAAATCAAAAATGGCAATGGGTCATTGCAGCCATGATCTTGTCTCAGGCCATTTTGATGACAACTAGAAACTGGCCATTTTAAAGTATCTTAGCGCTCATGTTTTCAGAAAAGCAAAAAAGATATGATAAGGCCTACATGAAAATGGCACAAACCTGGGGAGAACTTTCACATTGTAATCGTAAAAAAGTAGGAGCATTAATTGTTAAAGACCGAATGATAATTTCTGACGGTTACAATGGTACCCCATCGGGTTTTGAAAATGAGTGTGAGGATGAAAATCATTACACTAAATGGTATGTGCTCCATGCTGAAGCCAATGCCATATTGAAAGTAGCAGCTTCAGCCCAGTCTTGCGAGGGTGCAACTTTATATATTACCCTCTCCCCATGCAGAGAATGCAGCAAACTGATTCATCAAGCGGGAATCAAAAGAGTGGTTTACTCAGTTGAATATAAAGACCGATCTGGGCTTGATTTTCTTGAAAAAGCGGGTGTAATTTTAACTCAATTGAATTGTACGTAAAAAGTCAAACGAAGCCATGAAAAAAAATTTAGTTCTTTTTACAATCGTATTCCTTTCAATTTGCATAGGTTATTTACTTGGTAGTAAAAATGAAATCCTGATACCTTACAGCGAGGGTTCCCAGAGTATTAAACGATTAGAGTTACTTTTGAGATATATCGATAATGATTATGTTGAGGAGATTAACACAGACAGTTTGATTGGAGTCGTAATAGAAGATATTGTTAACCGATTGGATCCACACTCAATCTACATCCCCTCAGATCACAGACAAAGCATTACCGAGAATATGCAAGGTAATTTTTATGGTATAGGAGTCAGTTTTCTAATGTTTAAAGATAGTGTTACAATAATCAGGGTCTTGAAAGGTGGCCCCAGTGAGGCGGCTGGACTTATGGCAGGTGATCGGATTTTAATAGCCGATGAAGATACTTTATTCCAGAAAAACTACTCAAACGAAAAGATCATGCAAACCCTTAAAGGTAAGCCCGGAACTTCAGTAGATCTGACTGTATACCGGAAATCTAAAGACAAAATATTTGAATTGAAAATGGAAAGAGGGAAGGTTCCATTGCCAAGTGTTGAATCTTATTATTTGATGAAAAAAACTATTGGCTACATTAAAATCAATCGGTTTTCTCAAACCACTTATGAAGAGTTTGACCTTGCATTGAACCAATTAATATCTCAGGGAATGAAAAAAATGATTATAGACTTGAGAGATAATCCAGGGGGATACCTTTATCCCGCAAAACAAATTTCTAATGCCTTATTGAAAAAAGATCAAACGATAGTGATTACTAGGAGTAATATGGGGGAGGATGAAAAATCAATTGCTGATGGCAATGGTAATTTTCAAGAGGGTGATTTGGTTGTTTTGGTCAATGAACAAACAGCTTCTGCAAGTGAGATCATTGCTGGTGCAGTTCAGGATAACGATAGAGGTTGGATCCTGGGAAGGAGAACTTTTGGTAAAGGATTAGTACAACAGCAAATGCCTCTGGGAGGTGGAGATGCTGTTCGACTGACCATAGCCAAATATTTTACTCCTACGGGAAGGTCAATTCAAAAACCTTACAATGGAGACAGAAAAGCCTATGATCAAGATCTCATAAATCGTTATCACAATGGTGAAATGGCAGATGCGAAGAAAATTCCAGTTACCGATAGCTTGGCATATATAACCCCCAAGGGGAGAACCGTTTTTGGAGGGGGAGGTATTACACCCGATTTTTATATCTCCAACAAAAATACAGAACAAGAGGAATGGAATTCCGTTTTATTGAATTCCAACATGATGAATAATTTTGTTTTTGAAGAGTTGGATAAAAACAGAAATAAATTCAATGACTTTGATTTAGATGATTTACTCGAGGGACAATTTGAGAATTTTGTACCATGGCACGATTTGTTTGTTAAATACTGCTCCTATAAAGAAGTTGATGTTACTCTCAAAGAATGGGAAACCCTCCGGGGGGTAAAAGCTTATTTAGGACTCCAACTTTTTGGAGATAACACTTTTAATAGGATAAAAAATCAACACGACTTGTTCTTTAATACTGCTATTAAAGCCTTAGACAGTCTATCCAAAGTCAACTAACGATTTAGTTTCTTAGAAACTTTTTTGGACAATATCAATAACAATAAAAGCAAAAAAGCACAAAGTGCTGCCATAATTCCAATGACTGCTATGGAGCTTTTCTGAGTAAAAGGATCTTTCCAATTGACTTGAGTGGCATTAAAAATAACCATGCCAATGGAGAAAAACATCAATACTTTTATTAAGTACTTCACTTTATAAAATTAATAAACTCCAATGTAATCTCAACAGACTTAAGCTACTATTTTATTTGAGTTAGTATAAAGAAGTTTTACAGCTGCCAAAAAAAATAATTATGAATAGAAAGGGCAAAAAAGAAACTTTTACATCCTGAATTTAATCTACTTTCTCTATTATTTAAATCATTATTGGAATGCTTGCGACTTTTTCAATTACACCAAAAATTACCATCTTAGAAGTGAACATTTCTTTTAAACCATTTTTTAAAAATAATCTCAAGGTAATTCCCATTTCTTCTCTTTTTTTATTTTATATTAAATTTACGCTATCAAGTAATTGATCTAAACTTTAGAATACAATGTTTCAAATAGGCAATTCGCTGGTATCTGAGGAGATCATTACCAATTCTTTTGTTTGTAATTTAAAAGCTTGTAAAGGTTCATGTTGTGTTGAGGGAGAGGCAGGGGCACCTCTAGAAAAGACGGAAATCGAATTCCTAGAAAAAAACTACGATCTTATATCTCCTTTTTTAAGTGAAAAAGGTAAAGCAGCTATTGAAAAGCAGGGTAAATTCGTTCAATTAAAAAAAGGTATTTTCGAAACTCCATTAGTAGATAATAAAGAGTGTGCTTATGCGGTTTTCGAAAATAATGGAACTGCGCAATGCGGAATAGAAAATGCCCACCGGGGCAATGCTATAGATTGGAAAAAACCCATTTCTTGTCACCTTTATCCGATTCGTATTAAAGAATTTTCTGAGTTTAATGCATTAAACTACCACCGGTGGCAAATTTGTGATTCAGGATGTGAATTGGGAGATAGTCTTAAAATTCCAATTTACCAATTTGTTAAAGAGGCCCTAATTAGGAAGTTTGGAAATGATTGGTATGCAGAGTTGGAAATTGCAGCACAAGAAATAAATCACTGATGATCAGTCTTTACAGGGGTTAAGAAATTTATTAATTTTATAAAATATTGGTTATCATATTTTTAAAGTTTATTGTACTTACATAATAAGCGCATCTTTAAAATAAAATTTGTTAAAAACTCGACCCGTTTGTGGAAAAGTATGTCTTTCTTTTTTGATAACATTTTAGAATCTTTGTTGTGACAAAATCAAGAAATCAAAATCAAATGGCAGCTGTAGAACCGATACTCCAAGAAAATGAAAATAGATTTGTAATATTTCCCATTCAACACCATGACATTTGGGAGTGGTACAAGAAGATGGAGGCGAGCTTTTGGACAGCAGAAGAAATCGACTTACACCAAGATTTGAATGATTGGAATTCCAAGTTAAACGATGATGAAAAGTATTTTATCAAACACATCTTGGCCTTTTTTGCTGCTTCTGATGGAATCGTAAACGAGAATTTGGCAGAAAATTTTGTAAACGAAGTTCAATATTCTGAAGCTAAATTTTTCTACGGTTTCCAAATCATGATGGAAAATATTCATTCTGAAACTTATTCTCTTCTAATCGATACCTATGTAAAAGATGAGGCAGAAAAGACAAAATTATTCAAAGCGATTGAAGTTTTCCCAGCCATAAAAAAGAAAGCTGATTGGGCTTTGCGATGGATTGATTCTGACTCCTTTGCCGAGAGGTTAATTGCTTTTGCTGCGGTTGAGGGTATTTTCTTTTCTGGTGCGTTTTGTTCAATATTCTGGCTCAAAAAAAGAGGTTTGATGCCAGGTCTTACTTTCTCCAACGAGTTAATCTCCAGAGACGAAGGTGTTCATTGTGATTTTGCGGTACACCTTCATAATAAGCACCTAGTGAACAAAGTTCCTAAAGAAAGGATTGAGGAAATCATCTTGGATGCTTTAAGAATAGAGCGAGAATTCATCACGGAATCCTTACCCGTCAGTTTGATCGGTATGAATGCCAAGCTAATGACACAATATTTAGAGTTTGTAACTGATCGTTTACTTGTTGAATTGGGCTGTGAAAAAAAGCACAATGTTACCAATCCATTTGACTTTATGGACATGATTTCACTTCAGGGTAAAACTAACTTTTTTGAAAAGCGTGTTTCTGAATACCAGAAAGCAGGTGTACTCAATAATGAAAAAGAGGAAACGGAATTTACTACTGACGCAGATTTCTAATCTGAGGATCAGTCATACCAAACCAAGTGCCCAATAATATAGCCCAATTGCGGTTGTTATTTAATTTAAATTAGAGACCTATGTATGTAGTAAAAAGAGATGGGCGTAAAGAGCCAATAATGTTTGATAAGATTACGGCTCGTATCAGAAAATTAAATTATGGATTAAATCCTTTGGTTGACCCTGTAAGGGTAGCCATGAGAGTAATTGAAGGACTTTATGACGGGGTCACTACCTCGGAATTGGATAACCTAGCAGCTGAGATAGCAGCCACAATGACTACTACCCATCCTGACTACGCTCAGCTTGCAGCGAGAATTTCTGTTTCAAACCTTCACAAGAACACCAAAAAATCTTTCTCTGCAACAATGAAGGATCTATATGAATATACTAACCCCAGAACAGGAAAAAAGGCTCCATTACTCTCCGATGAGGTATACAAAATCATTGAAAAAAATGCAGACGAAATTGATTCCAATATTATCTATAATAGAGATTTTGGATATGATTTTTTTGGTTTTAAAACACTAGAGCGATCTTACTTGTTAAAACTCAATGGTCATATTGTTGAGCGTCCTCAGCACATGTTAATGCGGGTTTCCATCGGAATTCACCTCGGTGATCTAGAAGCTGCTTTTGAAACTTACGAATTAATGTCCAAGCGATATTTTACCCATGCAACACCCACTCTTTTTAACTCTGGTACTCCTAAACCCCAGATGTCTTCTTGCTTTCTCTTGACCATGAAGGACGACAGCATTGACGGTATTTATGATACGCTTAAACAAACAGCTAAAATCTCCCAATCTGCTGGCGGTATAGGGCTGTCTATTCACAATATTCGAGCCACCGGCTCATATATCGCCGGAACCAACGGCACCTCTAATGGTATTGTTCCCATGCTAAGGGTTTTCAATGATACTGCACGCTATGTAGACCAAGGCGGAGGCAAAAGAAAAGGATCTTTTGCAATCTATGTTGAGCCTTGGCATGCTGATATTTTTGATTTTTTAGAATTAAAGAAAAATCACGGTAAAGAAGAAATGCGTGCCCGAGATTTGTTCTATGCCATGTGGATTTCAGATCTTTTCATGAAGCGAGTGGAGGAAAATTCTACATGGACATTAATGTGTCCTAATGAATGTCCTGGACTTTATGATTGTCATGGTGAAGAGTTTGAAAAAATATATATTGAATATGAAAAAGAAGGCAAAGGAAGAAGAACCATACAAGCTCGTGAACTCTGGGATAAGATATTGGAATCTCAAATTGAGACAGGAACACCATACATGTTATACAAAGACTCCGCCAACAGAAAGTCGAATCAGAAAAATCTAGGTACCATTCGCTCTTCCAACCTCTGTACCGAAATTTTAGAGTATACCTCAAAAGACGAAATTGCAGTATGTAATCTCGCCTCTATAGCGCTTCCGATGTTTGTAGTAGAGGGCAAATTCAATCATGAAGAATTGTTCAATGTGACAAAAAGAGTCACAAAAAACCTCAACCGTGTAATTGATCGCAACTACTACCCTGTCAAAGAAGCGGAAAATTCTAACATGAGACATCGCCCAATAGGATTAGGTGTTCAAGGTTTAGCAGATACTTTCATAAAACTGAGGTTACCATTTACGAGTGAGGAAGCTAAAGTATTAAATCAAGAAATTTTTGAAACCCTCTACTTTGCAGCAGTAACTGCCTCCGTTGAGGAAGCTGAAAAAGATGGCCCATACAAAACCTACAAAGGATCGCCGATAGCTAAAGGAGAGTTCCAACATAACCTTTGGGGCATTAAAGATGAAGAATTGAGCGGACGTTGGGATTGGAAAAACTTACGAAAAAGTGTTAAGAAATTTGGAGTAAGAAACTCCCTATTGGTAGCGCCCATGCCTACAGCATCAACCTCTCAAATTCTTGGAAACAATGAATGTTTTGAACCATACACTTCAAACATTTACACCCGAAGAGTTTTGTCTGGAGAGTTTATTGTAGTCAACAAACACCTTCTGGAGGACTTGGTCAATCTTGGATTATGGAATGAGGACATGAAGCATGAGCTTATGCAAGCCAACGGATCAATACAACACATTAAGACCATACCTGACGAAATCAAAGAATTATACAAAACTGTTTGGGAAATGAGTATGAAAGATATCATTGATATGTCGCGACACAGAGGTTATTTCATCGATCAGTCTCAGTCACTCAATTTATTTATGGAAGGGGCAACCATGGCAAAATTAACCTCAATGCACTTTTATGCATGGAAGTCAGGACTCAAAACAGGAATGTATTATTTGAGAACAAAGTCTGCCGT
>CAJWAY010000030.1 GCA_913020685.1 uncultured Flavobacteriaceae bacterium | reverse complement strand
ACATCAATTCTGACAATATTTTTATTTAAGACATTGTGATCTATCAATGTGTTTTTGGCTCCCTGAAAAAGAGCTTCGGTTATTTCTTTATTCCACTCTGAAACAACAAGAGCTATACGAGAGTTTTTTCCATCTGGAACTTTGGAAACATCATATTTGGAAAGGTTATTACTGGCAGTAGCCATTATTTAAAGTTTTCCAGCAAACCTATTTGAACTCCTACCATGCTGGCCTCTGTAGAACCAGAATAATCAGATTGTATCCTTTTAAAATAATTTAGTGCTTCACTCTTTTTACCGAGTGTAGCTCCCAAAATTCCTGCTTTGAAAAGGTATTTCGGTGCACTGAAAGAATTCTGGCTGGACTCAAAAGCTGCTACATAAAACTCATACGCTTCCATAGGTTGGTCTATTTGAGCAAAAGCGTCACCAATAGCGCCTTTGGCAAGGGCTTTCAGCATCACATCCTCTGTGTCAAATTGATCTAAATATTCAATCGCGTTGACATAATCTTCCAGATTTAAGTAGGCCATCCCGGCACTGTAAGTAGCTAATTTGGCTGCAGGCGTTCCTTTGTAATTTTCAATAATATCCAAAAAACCGTACTTTCCCTCCCCACCATTCAGGGCTCTACGAAATAAAGAATCAGGTTCTTGACCATTGACGGCCAATTCAAAATAGTATTGAGATTGACTCAGTTCACTGACAGCTTCCAATTTTTTTGGCTCAAAAATATAATTCTGATAGCCTAGGTAGGATAACACGGATAATGCGATGATGCCTACACCTGCCAGAATGAAATTTTGAAATTTGGAAACCCATTCTTCGGTTCGAGATGCAGTGGTGTCTAATTTATCAAAAACCTCCGCAGTTGTACTCTCTAACTCTACTTTTTTTTCAGCGGCTGGTGTAATTGATTTTTTATAACCTCTCTTTTTGTAGGTTGCCATTTGTGTTTTTTTTAAGTTCCCAAAATTAACCTTTTTTGGGGCAAAACCAAAACTCGTAAAATAACGAAAATAGTTGGCTATAATAAATTTAAATTTTGTTTTACCTTTCTAAACCAAACTATATTTGCATAGATGTTTCTAAAGCAATTGACCCTTACCAATTACAAAAATATTGAAGCTTCTCAATTCGATTTTCAGGCATCTATCAATTGCCTTATTGGTAATAATGGAATTGGAAAGTCAAATATTTTAGATAGCATCTACCACTTGGCTTTTACCAAAAGCTATTTTAACCCCTCTGGTGTCCAAAATATTCAGTTTGGTAAGGAATTTTTTTTGATTGAAGGAAAATTCAACAAAAACGGTAAAGAAGAAAAAATCAATTGTAGTTTTAAAAAGGGTCAAAAAAAGACTATAAAGAGAAACGGTAAAGTTTATGATAAAACTTCAGAACACATTGGGCTAATTCCTTTAGTAATCATTTCACCTGCTGATCGGAATTTGATCATTGAGGGCAGCAGCACTAGAAGAAAGTTTATTGATGGAATAATAGGACAAATTGATAAAACTTATTTAATAAAACTATCCAACTACAATAAAATATTGGCTCAACGGAATGCGCTACTTAAGTTTTTTGCTCAAAACCGGACTTTTGATTCAGAGACATTGGGCATTTATAATCATCAAATAAGTGAATTGGCAAAACCCATCTACGAAAAGAGAAATGCATTTATGGAAGTTTTCATCCCCATTTTTGCAAAAAGACACCTCAGTATCAGTAAAGGTTCTGAAAAGGTGGAAATTCGATACAAATCTGATCTTTTTGAAAATAACATGTCCGATTTACTGAATCATAATTTAGAAAAAGATAAAATACTCCAATTCACCTCTGTTGGTATTCATAAAGATGACTTGGATTTATTGATCTCGGGAATGCCAATTAAAAAATTTGGTAGTCAAGGGCAACAGAAAACTTTTCTTATTGCACTCAAACTTGCACAATTTGATTTTATAAAGGAAAAGTCTGGTATCAATCCCATAGTACTTTTGGATGACATTTTTGATAAGTTGGACCAAGAGAGAGTTACTCAAACCATACAATTATTCGACAATGAATGTCTTGGACAAATATTTATTTCTGATACCCATGAAGACAGAATCCTAGCGGCATTGAAAATGAGTTCATCTACTTACGAAATATTTAAACTTAGTTAGCAAATGTTCAGATATTTTTTCCTTACTTCATTTATCTTATGTATTGGTTGTAAAAATAAAATTACGTCGAGCGAGCTTGATCTCCTAAACGGCTATTGGAGTATTGATTACATCACCTACAAGAATGAAACTTTTTATCCCAAAGGTGCGACCAAGCTTCTAGATTTTTATGAGGTAAATGACAAAGAGGGGATCAGAAAAAAAACACAACCTCAATTGAATAAAAAATTTTTAGTCACCAAAGATTTAAATAACTTTAATATTAAATTTATTAATAGAGATTGTTATTTAAGTTTTCAAACGGTTTGGGATGAATGGGAAGAAAAAGTTATTAAGTTGAATCAAAATAAATTGGTTCTTGAACATCAGGAAAAAAGATATCATTACAAAAGATTTGACAACACAAATTGACATATGAAGTCAGCTAAAAGAAAATTTGAACCTCAAAGCATTGGTAAAGTGCTAGATCAAATCGTGAATTCAGAAGCATTAAAGACCGGAATTACCAATACCCGAGTCAAAGATTTGTGGTTCGAATTATTGGGATCACACATGACCAACTACACTGATAAAGTTTTGCTCAAAGGAAATACGGTTATTGTTTCATTAAATAATGCCGCCTTGAGAGAGGAGTTGAGTTATGGTAAAGAAAAGATCAGGAAAATGATGAATGAACAATTGGGTAGTGAATTACTCAAAAAAATTGTGTTGCGCTAAAACATTTCTCTTGTAGAAAAATGAAAAGCTGCCTCTATTTCAGCATTTTCATCACTGTCAGAACCATGTACAGCATTTTCTCCCGCTGAAGTAGCAAATTGTTTGCGCAGAGTACCCTCTGCAGCTTCCTCAGGGTTGGTGGCTCCAATCAAAGTTCTGAAATCATCGACTGCGTTATCTTTTTCAAGAATAGCTACAACAACAGGACCCCGGCTCATAAATGATATCAAATCATTGAAAAATGGGCGTTCTTTGTGAACCGCATAGAATAATTCAGCGTCATGTTGAGACATTTGTGTCATTTTCATTGAGACAATTCTAAATCCCGAAGCATTAATTTTACTCAGAATCGCCCCCGTGTGTCCTTTTTCTACAGCATCAGGTTTAATCATTGTGAAAGTTCTATTAGAAAGCATAGCTTTTAATTTTGATGCAAATTTATAAAAAATCAAACCTTTTGCTATTCCAGCTACTTATTATAAATATTTACCAAATTGATAGAAAACAAAAGGACCAAATTTTGGTATCTTTGGAAAATGGATAATCAACTCTTAAAAGAATTTAAAAAAGCACTTATCACACAAAAAAAAATAGTCATCATACCACATAAAAATCCTGATGGCGATGCATTGGGGAGCAGTCTTGCCCTTCAAGCTTTTTTATCCAAAACTGGACATAATTCACAAATAATTACCCCCAATGAATACCCAGAATTTCTAAATTGGATGCCCGGTCAAAAGAAAATTAAGAAATTTTTAGATGCTTTAGACGAATCGATCCAAACAATAAAAACTGCAGACATCATCTTCACCTTGGACTTTAATCAGTTGAGCAGAATTGATCAATTGGGCCCTTTCGTAGAAAAAAGTAATGCTTTAAAAATAATGATTGATCATCACGAAAACCCGGGAGATTATGCATCGATCACCTTCTCTGATACTACTAAGGGGTCGACTTGTGAAATGGTATATGAATTGATTAGTCATTTGGATCGCGATCAAATAGATGAGCCTATCGCATCATGTCTTTACACAGGTATTATGACTGACACTGGTTCATTCAAATTTCCCACTACTACAGCCAGAACACATCAGGTTGTAAGTAAGCTTATTGAAAATGGTGCTCAACCCCATTTGATCAATCAAAAAATTTATGACACAAATTCTATTAATCGATTAAGGTTATTAGGTACTGCACTTAAAAACCTAAAGAAAATCGAAAATACCCCGGTAGTCTATATTACACTTTCTCAAAAGGAATTGAATCAAAATAAATTCAAGAAAGGAGATACTGAGGGCTTTGTCAATTATGGGCTTAGTCTTAAAGGCATATTATTGGCAGTGATTATGATTGAAAATGAAAATGAAAAAATTATCAAAATATCTTTTCGATCAAAAGGGTCATTCGACGTAAACAAGTTTGCAAAGAAATATTTCAGTGGTGGAGGGCACATAAATGCAGCTGGCGGTATGTCAAGTCTAACTTTAGATGAAACTGTTGAGCAATTCATTAAGGTAATAGCAGAAGAAAAATCACAATTTTATGGTTAGAATCACTTTTTTATTAGTGAGTTCTTTGATTCTTTTAGGATGTCAAAATATTGAGCCACGTCGCCCAATTAATATACAAAAGAAGATTTTTCTTAATGAATCTGCCAAACGAAATAAAAACATCATTGCCATTGAGCAGTCTTTATTTAGTAAAATAATACATCAGGAAGAAAAGTTGTCTTTTGAAAGTTCACCTAAAGGCTTTTGGTTTGCATATCAAAATAAAACACCTTTGAGTGATAGCTACCCCATAAAAGGTGATCGTATTACTTTCAGGTATCGAATAGAAGACATTAACGGAAATCTTCTATACAATGAAAAAGAATTAGGTGATGTAAGCTTTGTGGTGGATCAAGAGGATTTGATACCTGCTCTAAGAGAGGGCATAAAATATTTACGATTGGGAGAAATTGGTGTATTTCTCTTTCCTTCCTACCTTTGTTTCGGCTATCAAGGCGATGGAGAAAAAATTGGAATCAATCAACCTCTTCGTTTTACAATAGAACTTTTAAAACACGAAAAAAACTTAATTAATCCATAATGAAAAAAAACAATTTGCTGTACCTGCTTTTTGCTTTGACAATAATCAGCTGTGATGAAAAGTTTCCTGAATTAGATCAAGGCTTGTATGCCAATATTGAAACAAATAAAGGCGATATAATTTTGCAATTGGAATTGGAAAAAACTCCTATTACCGTTGCCAACTTTGTTTCACTAGCAGAGGGAAACAACCCTGAAGTATCAAAAAAGTTTTTGAGAAAGAAATATTATGATGGATTAATCTTTCACAGAGTCATCAATGACTTTATGATTCAAGGGGGAGATCCAACCGCAACAGGGACTGGAGGACCAGGTTATAAATTTACTGATGAGATTACTGATTTGACCCACAGTGGTCCAGGCATACTTTCAATGGCAAATTCAGGACCTGCAACAAATGGTAGTCAATTCTTTATTACACATAAAGAAACCCCTTGGCTCGATGGGAAACACACTGTTTTTGGTAAAGTAATTCAGGGTCAAGCGGTTGTGGACAGTATTGTACAAAAGGACACTATTGTCAATATATCTATAATTAGAAAAGGAGTTAAAGCTGAAAAATTTGATGCTCCAAAAGTATTTTCAAATTATTTTGAAGAGGAAATAATTGCGGAAAGAGAAAGAAAAGAAAAATATGCAAAAGAACTTGAAAAGTTGACTTCTGGGATGGAGCAAACCGATAGCGGACTTTACTATAAAATCATACGAGAGGGGTCTGGAAATCATCCCTCTGAAGGGCAAAACGTTTCAGTTCACTACAAAGGAATGCTGCCTGATGGAACAGTTTTTGACTCTTCATATCAACGGAATGAACCCATTGTTTTTCCTCTGGGAATGGGCAGGGTAATTAAAGGATGGGATGAGGGTATTGCTTTACTCAAAAAAGGATCATCGGCTAAACTGGTAATTCCAAGTGAATTGGCATATGGCTCACGAGGCGCTGGTGGTGTGATACCTCCCGACACTAGCTTAATTTTTGAAGTAGAATTGGTCGATTTTAGATAGAAAATGCATTAGGCTCGTTTCCTGTTTTCCATTTAATATTATATTCCATGAGTAGAACAGCAACCACTTATGTTTGGTACTCAGCTATTCCTTTATGGTTGTTCATTTGCTTTGCTCGAAAGAACCCTGAGTTCATTGAAAAGTATTACAGTAGTTTTTTTTATCCACTTTCTTTTGATCTACACAAATTTTTTTTTGATTTAATACCCTTCTCGTTGGGAGATGCGCTTTACATAATACTAATCCTCTATTTTCTAAAAACAATCTTCCAAAAAATAATCTACTGGAGGGCAAAGCCACTTAATTTGTTTTTAGATACAGGATCATTATTGGTTATTACTCTTTGGATTTTCCACCTAAGTTGGGGATTCAATTACCACAGATTACCACTAAATATTAAACTTCAGATACCTATTGAATATACAAGAAAAGATTTAGTAAGACAGTTAGACAAAATTATTCAAGAATCAAATCAATCGCATAATCTTCTTGTTTCCTTAGATACTTTGGCTGTAACATTTCCTTTTTCTATAGAACAAGTCTCGGAAAAAATCAGCCTCTATAATCCCATGAATCAAGAAATTATGATTCAACCCTCCACGTTAAAAAAATCTCTATTGAGCCTGCCTTTGTCCTATATGGGATATTCTGGATATCTGAATCCCTTTACATTAGAGTCTCAAGCAAATACTAAAATGCCCATTCAAAGTTTGATTACTACATCACTCCACGAAACTGCACATCAAATGGGGTATGCTTCAGAGAAAGAAGCCAATTTTATCGCTTATCTATCTGCTATCAAGTCTAAGGATCCTTACATTAAGTATGCTGGTAATATTTTTGCATTTAGATATTTATTTAATGATTTGTTCAAGCTGGATCCCAAAAAAGCAAGAAATAAATTAAAACTTTTAAATCCAGGCATTTTCAAAAACTTCAAAGAAGTGAACGATTTTTGGAAAAAATATGATAACCCTTTAGAAATCATTTTTAACAAAACCTATCATAGTTACCTAAGGGCTAATGGCCAAAAAAGTGGTTTAAAGAGTTATAATGAAATGGTGGGTTTGGTGATCAACTATCACAAAAATGAGAAGCGATTTTGATGTTACTCTGGTAATTACCCAATAACTTTATAAAAAAAATAGCTTTGAAATATATCAGCAGTGCCCAAAACCCAATGATCAAAAAACTGAATCTTTTGATAAGTAAGTCAAGAGTTCGAAAAAAAGAAAATCGATTTGTGGTATCGGGTGAGCGTGAACTTACCAGAGCGGTTGAAATGGGCTATAAAGTAGACACTCTTTTCTACAGAGTGGATTATGATGAAAAGATTATTAGAGTTCATTCTGATAGTGTTTACGAATTAAGTTCCGCTCTTTTTGACCGTCTAAGTAAGCAATCGGGCTCTGAAGAAGTCATCGCCATATTGGAGACTAAAAGCCATCATATCAAAGATATTACTGTCGATAATGACTGTCGTGTTCTAGTGGTAGAAGCTCCAGAAAAACCTGGCAATATTGGGGCTTTATTAAGAACCGCTGCTGCCGCTGGGTGGGATGCGGTCATTATTGCCAATCCCAAAACTGACCTTTACCACCCCCAAATAATCCGAAACAGTATGGGGGGTGTCTTTTGTATTCCAATTGCCTCCGCTAGTTCCGAAGAGGTAATCTCTTTTTTGGAGGTAAATGCTTTTAACATATCAGCTGCAGCCTTGAATAATGAGGCCAAACACTTTAAAAGAGTAAAATACCAAAGGCCGTTGGCTCTGGTTTTTGGGACTGAGGATAAAGGTCTTAGCCAAAAATGGTTAAAAAAGGCAAAACATATTGTACAAATTCCGGTAAAGTTTCCCATTGATTCACTCAATCTGTCTGTTTCGGCAGGGATTTTGATGTATCACTGTGTAGACGAATGATTTTGTTGAATTAAAAGTTTCGATTACCTTTAATATAACAATGATTGTCAGTGAAAAAATAGAGAATAAGGAGATTGTCAAGCAGTATAAAGAACTGCTTCAAATCAGTTATCAAACCCTGTCTAATAAGGATAAGACACTGATCCGTTCAGCCTTTGATACTGCTGTTAAAGCTCACAGAAATCAGCGCCGAAAGTCCGGTGAGCCCTATGTTTTTCACCCAATCAGTGTTGCCAAAATCGTAGCTCACGAGATTGGTCTGGATGCCACCTCTATTGCAGCTGCGCTATTACACGACGTAGTAGAGGATACTGAATACAGCCTTAAAGATATCGAGAAACTTTTTGGAAGAGATGTCGTCAGAATTGTTGAAGGGTTGACCAAAATTTCTAAACTCAGTAAAGAGAGTAATGTCTCCCTTCAAGCCGAAAATTTCAGAAAACTACTGATTACCCTTAATGATGATATTCGGGTTATAATTATCAAAATTGCTGATCGACTGCACAATATGCAGACTCTTGATGCCATGCCTGAATACAAACAAATTAGAATAGCTTCTGAAACCCTTTATATCTATGCACCATTGTCACACCGTATTGGACTCTACAATATCAAAACTGAGCTGGAAGATCTTAGTTTCAAGTATACTGAAGCTGACCGATATAAATCCATAAAAAATAAAATCGAGGAAAGTAAGGAGGAACAAGACCAATACATCAATTCCTTTTCTGAAATTATTCAATTTGCTCTGGCAAAAGAAAAATTAAAGTATCAAATTAAAGGTCGAAGTAAATCTATTTTCTCTATCAATAGAAAAATGACCATTCAAAATATTCCTTTTGAAAATGTTTTTGACAAGTTTGCCATTCGGATTATTTATAAATCCACGCACCGTAATGAAAAGTTTTTGGCATGGAAAATTTATTCTATTATAACAGATCATTTCACACCAAATCCGACACGTCTAAGGGATTGGATTACCGCTCCCAAATCAACCGGTTATGAAGCCTTGCATATAACTGTAATGGGACCCAATAACAAATGGGTAGAAGTTCAGATAAGATCTGAGCGGATGAATGAAATAGCAGAAAAGGGCTATGCTGCACATCACAAGTACAAACAAGGGCAGCATAAAGATATTGGAATTGAATCTTGGCTAGACAAACTCCAGGAGGTTTTGGAAAACCAAAACGAAAACCCTGTTGATTTTGTGGAAAACTTTAAGCTCAACCTTTACGCAAAAGAAATTTTTGTCTTCACTCCTACAGGAGAAATTAAATCTCTTCCAAAGGGTGCCACTGCTTTGGATTTTGCCTTTAGTATTCATACCGAAATTGGAATGAAAACCAGAGGTGCTAGAGTCAATGGAAAACTAGTTCCATTAAGCAGGACGCTAAAAAGTGGTGAGAGTGTTGAAATCATCACTTCTGAAAGCATCAAACCCACTGCTAACTGGTTGGATTTTGTAAAAACCTCAAGGGCAAAATCAAAAATCAAGTCATCACTAAACGACGAAAAGAAAAGAATTGCTGAGGATGGGCGAGAAACCCTCAGAAGAAAATTAAAGCAACTTAAGATCACTCTAAAAGACAAAAGCATAAGCCATATGCTGAGGTATTTCAATCTTAATAATAGTTTGGATTTGTATTACCGCGTTGGTTTGGGTACAATTGATAACAAACAGTTAAAAGATTTCTCAACCAAATACAATAGTAGCTTCCTAAATTTCTTTAAAAAAAGAATTCGAAAGCAAACTATTCCTTATAAAAAAGAGGGCAAAGATGAAATCACACAACGGTTTGATACATTGGTTTTTGGTAAGGAAATGGAAACCTTAAAACACTCTTTATCTAATTGTTGTAATCCAATTGCAGGTGACCCAGTGTTTGGCTTCATTAGCATTAATGAGGGGATTAAAGTCCATAAAAAAGATTGTCCCAATTCCCTGTCCTTACAATCTAACTTCGCTTACAGGATCGTCAAAGCAAAATGGGTGGATTCATCCTCCGATGAATTTACCGCTATATTAAAACTCTCGGGTATTGACAACATGGGTATAGTTAGTGAGGTAACTAAATCGATTACGGGAGATATGAGTATAAATATCAATAAACTTAGTTTTGATAGTGAGGATGGTATTTTTACGGGCTTAATCAGTGTAAATGTCAAAAATAAAACAATACTCAATCGATTGATTAATAGGATTTTAAAGGTAAAAGGTGTAGATAAAGTTCTCAGGGAGTGATTTAAGACCTATATTTGTGACAATGAATAAAAATAAATCCAATCAAGAAATTGTTAGGGAAGTTTTTGTAAACTTCCTAAACAAGCATGCCCACCGTAAAACTCCTGAGAGATTTGCCATATTATATGAAATTTATGATAGTGATGAACACTTTGATATTGAATCATTGTACATCACTATGAAAAACAAAAATTATAGAGTAAGCAGGGCAACACTCTACAACACTATCGAACTCCTTATGGAATGTGGATTGGTTAGAAAACATCAGTTTGGTAAAAACCAAGCCCAGTATGAAAAGTCCTATTTTGATCATCAACACGACCACATTATCTTCACAGATTCAGGAGAGGTAAAGGAATTTTGTGATCCCAGAATTCAAAATATAAAAGAAACCATCGAAGAAATTTTCGATATTGAAATACACAATCACTCTCTTTATTTTTACGGAACAAAAAAAAGAGTAAACTCATAAATAAAATATGTCCGTAGACTTACTGCTAGGCCTTCAATGGGGCGACGAGGGGAAAGGTAAAATCGTAGATGTATTGACTGATTCCTATGACATCATTGCCCGTTTTCAAGGAGGGCCCAATGCTGGTCATACTTTAGAGTTTGATGGGATAAAACACGTTTTACATACCATCCCTTCAGGGATATTTCACCCAAGTGCCATCAATTTAATTGGTAATGGTGTAGTGATCGATCCTGTGATTTTTAAAAAAGAATTAGAGAAATTGAGTCCCTACAATATTGATTTTTCGACAAAATTATTAATCTCAAAAAAAGCCCACCTCATTCTTCCTACCCACCGGTTATTGGATGCCGCATCGGAGGCTTCTAAAGGTAAAGGCAAAATTGGCTCAACTTTAAAGGGAATTGGTCCAACCTACATGGATAAAACTGGAAGAAATGGGATGCGTGTAGGAGATATTTTAACCAAAAAGTGGAAAGATAGCTATATGGCATTGACCAAGAAACATCTCAAAATGTTGGATTTTTACGATGTAGATTTAGAATATGACTTAAGAGAATTGGAAACCCAATTTTTTGAATCCATTGAATCCTTTAAAAAATGTAAAATAGTAGACAGTGAAAACTTTCTACACAAAGCTCAGGACGCTGGAAAAAAGATTTTAGCTGAAGGAGCTCAAGGATCGTTACTGGATGTTGACTTTGGAACTTATCCATTCGTTACCTCCTCGACCACAACGGCGGCAGGAGCATGTACCGGTCTGGGTATTGCCCCCAATAGGATTAAAGAGGTTTTTGGGATTTTTAAAGCCTATACTACCCGAGTAGGTAGCGGACCTTTTCCAACTGAGTTATTTGACGATGTCGGTAAGCGCATTGCTAAAATCGGACATGAGTTTGGAGCCACCACAGGAAGAGCTCGACGATGCGGATGGATTGACTTAGTTGCTCTAAAATACGCTATTCGGGTTAACGGTGTTACCCAACTAATGATGATGAAAGGTGATGTACTCACCGGAATTGACACAATCAAGGTTTGCAATCAATACAAAACAGAGCAAGGAGTAATACACTATTTTCCCTTTGACATCAATAACGAATCAATATCTCCACAATACATTGAAATTCCTGGATGGAAGGAAGATTTAACTCAAGTCAATTTGGCCGAAAAACTTCCCAAAAACTTTATAGATTACATTCAATTTATTGAGCGAGAACTCGATACGCCCATAAAAATTGTTTCCGTAGGACCTGATAGAAAACAGACCATTTTGAGGTAGATTTTCTAATTTAGTGCCAACAACTACTTACTTTGAGAAAGCATATTCAAATCAGCATACTTCAGATTGTTTTTCTATTTGCAATAGGAAAAGGAGTAGCCCAAGAAGAAACTAAGATTATTAAAATCATTCAGGCTGGAGGCTCCAACCAGGATCAGTTTAATTTTCCCGGTGCCAATATATTGGTAAAAAAAGAGGGGATTAGAGTTCACCTTTTTCACGAGGGTGCCTTGATAAAATCCGATGTGTCTTATTTCTATCCCGAGGAAAATTTTTTCAGAGCCAATGGTAATGTGATCTTTACCCAAGGCGATAGTCTAAAAATGACATGTGATCAAATCGAATATGATGGAACCGGTAAACTTGCCAAAGCATGGGGAAAAGTAGTCCTTGAAAGACCCGATATGAATCTCAAAACAGATACCCTCTATTTGGATCGAGCCAATTCTAAGGCTTTTTACAATTCTTTTGGAACAATCGTAGATGAAAAAAGAAAACTCACCAGCATCAGAGGGATCTACTTTATGGATGAAAAAAAATACCGATTCATCTCTAGGGTAAAAATTGACGACCCAGAATACCTACTCAATTCTCAACGACTGGACTATTATACCGAAAGTGACAAGGCCTTATTTTATGGAAAAACAACCATCGTGGGAGAGGAATACGACATTTATTGTGAAAAGGGTGCTTATGACACCCAATTGCAAAGAGGTAATTTTCAGGAAAATGCAGTCATCTTTTATGACAATAAAGAAATCAGAGGAGACAGTTTGTATTTTGAAAATGAAAAAAATTATGCCGCTGCAACCAACAACATCAGTGTGATTGACACCCTAAATAAATCCGTCATTAATGGCCATTACGGTGAGATTTTCAAAGCTAAAGATTCTGCCATCATCACCCAAAGAGCCTTGGCCGTTAACATCATCGATCAAGATTCGCTCTACATACACGCCGATACACTTATTGCTACAGGATCAGATGAAAAAAAAATATTGAGGGGATACTATGATGTGAGAATATTTAAAACAGACTTGAGGGGAAAATCAGATTCACTCCATTTAGATCAAAGTACAGGACTGATCAAATT
>CAJWAY010000029.1 GCA_913020685.1 uncultured Flavobacteriaceae bacterium | reverse complement strand
ACGACCCCATTGACCAAAGAGAGCGTTTTGAGAACCAGTTGGCTTTAGGTGAAAAGGGAGACGATGAAGCCATGTTTATCGATCAAGATTTTCTTCGAGCCTTGGAATACGGTATGCCACCTACCTCTGGAATAGGGATCGGTATTGACCGCTTGGTGATGCTGATGACTAATAACAGTTCCATACAAGAAGTACTTTTCTTCCCACAGATGAAACCCAAACAAAAAGCCATTCCCCTTACTGAAGAAGAAAAAATTATTTTGGATTTACTTAAAAATGAAAATCCAAGTGTCCTAAACACGTTAAAAGAGAAAAGTGGATTGAGCAACAAAAAATGGGATAAATCTATTAAAAGTTTAACCGAAGACAATTTGGCAAAAGTATTCAAAGACGACCAAGGGCTTTGGGTGGAGTTAATCAATTGACTTTCATACAGGTGTTGATTTGTTTAAAAGTGTTTCAGGCCAATCAACAAAACAGTTTAAATTCCCAGAAAGAAAGAAGTAATTTTATTTTTTCCACAAAGCCATTACCCTTTCTAGAGCTGTAACAGTTTTTTCGATATCCTCATAAGATAAAGCATCATTTAGAAAATAGCTTTCGAAAGCGCTGGGAGGTAAATAAATACCTTCATTTAGCATTCCGTGAAAATATTTTTTAAAAGCATCATTATTTCCATCAGCAGCGGAATCAAAATCCACAACTTCCGAATCCGTAAAGTGCAAAGAAATCATAGAACCCAAGCGATTGATATGGTAGGGGATACCTTTTTTATCCAACACTTCCTGCATTCCCTGGTGTAGGGTTTCGGTTTTATTATCAAGACGCTCAAAAATTTCAGGGTTTTCATTTAATGTTTTAAGCATGGTAAATCCAGCTGCCATGGCCAAGGGGTTACCACTTAATGTACCGGCTTGATAGACAGGCCCTTCAGGAGCCAAATGACTCATAATTTCTTTTGGTGCCGCAAAGGCACCTACCGGAAGTCCCCCTCCCAATACTTTTCCATAGGTACAAATATCAGCTTTGATGTGGAGTCGTTCTTGTGCTCCTCCTCTGGCCAATCGAAATCCAGTCATCACTTCATCAAAAATCAACAATGTTTGATGGGCATCACAAATTTTCCGGAGTCCCTCAAGAAATCCAGCATTTGGTGGGATACACCCCATATTACCAGCAACCGGTTCAATTATGATGGCCGCAATTTGTTGGGGATGTTGATCAAAGTGAAATGCAACACTTTCCAAATCGTTGTACTTTGACAAAAGGGTATCTTTGGCTGTACCTTCGGTAACTCCAGGGCTGTTGGGGGCTCCAAAAGTGACAGCGCCGCTACCGGCTTGAATCAAAAAGGCATCAGAATGACCGTGATAACACCCAGCAAATTTGATGATCTTTTCCCTTCCTGTATAGCCTCTGGCCAATCTTACTGCACTCATGCAAGCTTCTGTGCCTGAATTGACCATTCTTATCTTATCAATGTTGGGAACCATTTTTACCGCCAATTCTGCAATCTGAGTTTCCAATTCTGTGGGCATTCCATAGGAGGTACCCCGATCTGCACTTGTTTTTATAGCTTCCAGAACGGGTTCAAAAGCATGGCCCAAAATCATGGGACCCCAACTGGAAATGTAGTCAATCAATCGGTTCCCATCTTCATCATACAGGTAGGCACCTTTAGCTTTCTCTACAAAAACAGGGATCCCACCTACGGCCTTAAAGGCACGAACGGGAGAGTTCACCCCACCAGGAATGACCTTTTGGGCGGACTGAAAAAGGGTACTGCTTCTTTGGTATCGCATTTTTATTGTAATTGGGGAATGATTAAATTTTGACCTAAAAATATGGTGTCGTTTTCAATTTTGTTCTCCTGAATAAGGAGTTGTAAATCAACTTTATGTTTTTTGGAAATAGAATAAAGGGTTTCACCTTTTTGTACCTGATGGATTTTATGGTCAGTGATGGTAGTGATGCTTTCTATTTCTTTTCTTATCTTTCTATTTGTGAGGTCGAAACGATCCAAACGGTAACGCTCAATTAAGTTGATTAGTTTGACAGGATATTTGGGGTCAGTGGCATAGCCCGCTTTTTTAAGTCCTTTAGCCCATGCTTTATAATCACTTTTATTAAGTTCGAAAAGGAAATCGTATCGCGAACGAGTGGTCAAAAATAAGGAATGATCCCGATAGGAGTTGCGAGGGTCTTTATAAACCCTAAAACATTCTCCTTTTTTGTCGTCGTCGTGATAGATCCGTTTACCCCGCCATTCTTTATGACATTTAATACCAAAGTGATTATTGGCTTGGGTAGCCAGTCTACTGTTTCCCATTCCAGATTCGAGTATCCCTTGCGCAAGAGTTATACTAGCAGGGATGTCATAGGTTTTCATCTCTTGTTGCGCCACCTCAGCATAGGTTTTTACATAATGACCCACCCGCTCGGCTACTGATAATTTTTTGGAGGGTTTTGTAGATTTTATTTTTGTTTCCAAGGACTTAGCCTTTATATTTTTAGTGGATTTGACAGTGGTACGGGAGGCATTAATTTTAACTTTTTTAGCACTGCCACAGCTGTTGAAAAACAGTGTGAGAATCAATAAAACTAGGGTCAGATAGAGATTATGGGCCATTTTTTTTTGGACAGTTTTTGGTTCATTCCTTCGATGCCTTGTATACCTCCTGTGTGAATGACCAATATCTTTTTTCCCCCAACCCATTGTTTATTTTTTATAAGATCAAAAATACCAAAAAGGAGCTTTCCTGTGTAAACAGGATCCAAAGGAGTTTTAAAATTTTTATTAAATCTATTGATAAAATATATCAGTTCAGGTGAAACTTTGGCATAACCCCCAAAGGTATAATCACGATTAATGGTCCAATTTCGGTTTATGGTCCATTTTTTGATTTCATCTTCAATCTTTTGGTTTTTCAAAGCTGAAAAACCCAAGACCTTTTGATGGGGTAGCGCGTTTTCAATCAAGCCAGCCAAAGTACCCCCTGTACCAACACTACAAGCAATCAAATCAAAGGAAGTGTCATCCTCCGTCAGTATTTCCTCACAACCTTTAATGGCTAATGAGTTGGTACCTCCTTCAGGAAGTAGGTAAAATCTACCAAACTTGATTTTAAGGTTAGTAATAAATTCAGGCAGGTGTTTCAAACGGTAGTCCTCTCGTGAAATGTGATGTAGAGTCATACCTTGATGTTGACAAAATTGTAAGCTATGATTAATTTTTCTATCCTCTTCGCCTCTTACAATACCTATAGTATTAAACCCCATGATCTTTCCTGCAACTGCAGTGGCTGTGAGGTGGTTAGAAAATGCCCCACCAAAAGTCAATAGAGTTTCATAGCCTTCATTTTTTGCTTTGATTAGATTATATTTTAGTTTTCGGAATTTGTTACCAGAAATAAATGGATGTATCTGATCTTCTCTTTTAAGTGTGATTTCAAAACCATTTTGAGATATTAGGAATTGATTGACCGAATTTTGATGTTGAACTAGGAACATTATAAAACAAAATTAAAAAGATTAACTTTAAATATGGCTAACTTTGGAAAGCATATATGGAGCCAGATTTACCACTTGAAGAAGAAGACTTTTATTTATCCCCTGAGGGATATCGTGTCTTTACAGAAAAGTTTCACCTCAAAAGGGGGTATTGTTGTAGTTCCAATTGCCGCCACTGCCCATATGGCTATGACCCAAGGGCTGCGGACTGAATTCGGCATAGTTTTTGCTAATTCATATAAAAAATTATCATGAAGAGAGTTTATATGTTGATGCTACTCCTGATTATGGGATGTGGCACAATCAGTGTTTTTACCGATCATGATTCAGGAGTTGATTTTTCGAAATATAAAACTTTTGCATACTTCAAGCCTGGAATTGATAAAGTAGAAATTTCAGATCTTGACAAGCGAAGGATTTTGAAAGCCATTGACCTGCAAATGGCAAAAAAATCGATGATCAAATCAGATTTACCCGATTTGCTGGTAAGCATTAATACCACAGCCAAAGAAAAGGTTTACATAAACAATAACTTCAATGGATTTTGGGGCTGGGGGTGGAATCCTTGGATGTGGGGTCCCAACCAGAATATGGTTTCAAGTAGAACCGAAGGTGCATTGTATATTGATTTGATCGATGCCAAAACCAAACAGCTGGTTTGGCAAGGTAAAGGTAGGGGAGGAATCAGCGAACACACAAAAAATAGAGATGAAAGAATTGGAGTCTTTGTTGCGGAGATTCTTAAAAAATATCCACCAGAGTCTACCCTTTAAGAGGGGATTAAATTTATTGCTGCTTTTAGTGCTTCAGCTATCCCTGCAGATTTTTTTCCTCCTGCAGTAGCGAAAAAGGGTTGTCCCCCTCCACCACCTTGAATATATTGACTGAGTTCTCTGACTACTAATTTAGCGTTCATACCTTTTTCACTGACTAGTTTTTTTGAAATATAACAACTCAACATAGGCTTGTCTACTTTGGCAGAACCAAGTACCAAAAAAAGGTCATCTCGATCTTTACCCAATGCAAAGGCAAGGTCTTTAGCCGATTGCGCATCAAGATCAACTACTTTAGCCAAAAATGCAATGCCATTGCAATCTTTAATTTCAGTCTGCGCTTCTTGGGCCAAGATTTGAATTTTTTGTTTTTTTAGTTCATTGAGTTCTTTTTTTAGACTGACATTTTCGGCTTGCAATTGGGTAACTGCCTTTGATATGTCTTGGGGTTTTTTTAGAAGTTCGTTGACTTGTAATAAAAGCTGATTTTGATCCTCAAAATATTGCAGAGCAGCCTCCCCAGTAATCGCTTCAATCCTTCTAATGCCTGCTGCAACAGCAGTTTCGGTAGTAATTTTAAAATGCCATATATCCAATGTGTTTTCAACATGAGTTCCTCCACAAAGCTCTATGGATTGACCAAATCGAATGGTTCTGACAATATCTCCATATTTTTCACCAAACAAGGCGATAGCACCATCGGAAATGGCTTGGTCGTAAGGAACATTTCTGTTCTCCTCCAATGGAATTTGCTCTTTGATTCGAGCATTAACAAATTGTTCAACGGCATTTAATTCTTCTGAAGTGACTTTGGCAAAATGAGAAAAGTCAAAACGAAACATCCCAGAATGAACCATTGAGCCTTTCTGCTCTACATGGGTTCCCAATACTGAACGCAGGGCTTGGTTCAGGAGGTGGGTTGCAGTGTGGTTACAAGCGGTTTTAAAACGTTGACCTCGGTCCACAACTGCATTGAATTTCGCATTCGGATCTAGAGGAAGGGTTTTGGAATAGTGGAGTATCAGGTCGTTTTCTTTTTTAGTGTCTATGATATAATGAAGTGCGCCGTTAGATGATTCCAAATAGCCCTTATCTCCTACTTGTCCACCACTTTCAGGATAGAAAGGGGTGATATTAAAAACCAACTGAAAAAATTCTCCTTCTTTTTTGGAGTTTACTTTTCGATATTTGGTGATGCTGACTGAAGTTGACAGTAGGTCATAACCAACAAATTCTTCCTCATCATCATACCTGATGATTTGCCAATCGTCTATGTCAGAAACACCGGCAGTTCGAGAACGTTCTTTCTGTTTAGCCATCTTGGCGTCAAACCCGTCTTCATCTATTTGATAGCCTCGTTCACGAGCAATTAGTGCGGTCAGGTCGAGTGGAAAACCAAAAGTATCATAGAGTTCGAAGGCTTTGGCTCCACTTACAGTCATGTCTTTGGAGGCTCCCAATATGGTGTCGAGAAGGTTTAAGCCCTGATCTAATGTTTTGAGGAAGGCAGTTTCCTCCTCTCTAATCACATTGGCAGAAAAACTTTTTTGTTTTTCAAGTTCAGGAAATACAGATTTAAGTTGATTGTTGAGGGTCTCGACTAAATGAAAAATAAAAGGTTCCCTCTGATTCAGAAAGGTGAAACCATACCTTATCGCTCTTCTTAAAATTCTTCTTATAACATATCCAGCTCCTGTATTAGAGGGCAATTGTCCATCAGATATGGCAAAGCAGACAGTTCTGAGGTGATCGGCAATCACCCTAATGGCACAATCGGTACTCTGCTTTGTACCATATTTTGAAGCGGTAAGGGTTTCAATTTCTTTGATTAGCGGGGTAAAGACATCGGTATCGTAATTAGAGGTTTTACCCTGCAATACCATACAGAGTCTTTCAAAACCCATTCCAGTATCGATATGTTTTTGTGGCAAGGACTCTAGACTACCATTGGCTTTACGGTTGAATTCAATAAATACCAAATTCCAAACTTCAATGACTTGAGGATGGTCTTGGTTGACCAAATCTGCACCTAAAATTTTGGCTTTCTCCTCCTCACTTCTCAGGTCAATGTGGATTTCAGAGCAGGGACCACAAGGCCCTTGATCACCCATTTCCCAGAAATTGTCTTTTTTGTTACCCAACAAAACCCTTTCCTGAGGGATAAGGGCTTTCCAAAAATCTAAGGCCTCTGTGTCCTTCTCAAGTTTTTCAGCAGGATCTCCCTCAAATATTGTGACATAAATTTTATCAGGATTAATTTTATATACCTCTGTCAGGAGTTCCCAAGCCCACTCTATGGCTTCTTTTTTAAAATAATCCCCAAAACTCCAATTACCCAACATTTCAAAAAAGGTATGGTGATAGGTATCAATTCCAACTTCTTCTAGATCGTTGTGTTTACCGGAAACCCTAAGACATTTTTGGGTGTTGACAATTCTATTATTTTTTGATTTTTGGTGACCTAAGAAATAGGGTTTGAATTGGTTCATTCCTGCATTGGTGAACATTAGAGTAGGGTCGTCCTTTATCACCATCGGAGCGGATGGAATAATTGTGTGCGCTTTGGCCTCAAAAAAATTTAGAAATTTTTTTCTAACTTCGGCTGATTTCATAGTGGGCTTTAGAATTTAAAAGCTATACAAATATATGTCATTAGATCGACAGGATTAGCCAAAATAAAGGCCAACTGGTGATGATTTATATAATTCGTATATTTGTAATCCTATTTAACCAATTGTGATCAACGTAGTTTTTTATGCCTAAATTAAAATATTATTATGATCAAGAGTCCCTTTCCTATCAACCAGTAAATTCTAGCTTGGTTTCGGGTTTGTCTGGTGTGGTTTTATTTCTGTTGTCTTCTGTTTTATTTGGAATATTCACTCTATTCATCCTCTTGAATACTGATGCACTTAATACCCCCAAAGAATTACTTCAAGCTAGGGAAATTGAAAACTTCAAGTTACAATATGAGTTACTGAATAAAAAACTTGATAAAATTGAAGAAGTTATGGTCAATGTGGCCGATCGAGATAATAATCTTTATAGAGTTTATTTTGAGGCAAGCCCAATACCCGAGGAACAAAGAAAAATGGGGTTTGGAGGTATTAACCGATACAAGGAATTAGAAGGCTACGAAAATTCAAAACTTATCGTAAATACTACCAAGCGTCTGGAAGTTTTGACCAAACAAGTCGTAGTACAATCACGATCACTGGAAGAACTTGAGAGTCTCGCTAAAAGTAAGGAAGACCTATTAGGGGCCATGCCTTCTATCCAACCGATTCATAAAAACGACTTGAAAAGGATGGCTTCTGGTTTTGGTTATCGTACTGATCCCTTTACCAAAAAAAGAAGGTTCCATCAAGGTATGGATTTTACTGCACCCCGAGGAACTCCAGTCTATGCCTCTGGTGACGGTGTCGTTGGTCGAGCGGATAATAGAGCAGCAGGCTATGGAAAACACGTAAGAATTGATCACGGTTTTGGATATGTTAGTCTTTATGCTCACCTTAATAAATATAATGTTAAAAAAAGACAGAAAGTAAAGCGAGGAGATATCATAGGATATGTAGGGAGCACAGGCCGTTCAGTAGGGCCTCATCTCCACTATGAAATTTTTAAAGATGGAAAAAGAGTGAATCCTTTGAATTATTACTCTGCTAATTTGACTGCTGAAGAGTTTGATGTCATGCTTAATTTGGCAAATCAGGAAAATCAATCAATGGACTGATGCATGTCAATCTGCCAAAAAAAAGATATTATAAAATTGGTGAAGTTGCCAAAGCATTGAGTGTAAATGCCTCCCTGCTTCGGTTTTGGGAAAAAGAGTTTAAGGAGATTCAACCAAGAAAAAAAGAAGGTAAAGCCCGAAAGTATACTTCAGATGATGTAATCACCATTCAAAAAATTTATCATCTACTGAAAGAAAAAGGTTTAACCATTGAAGGAGCGAAAAAACAACTCAAACTGAAAAATCTCAATGAGGATAACAACTTGGAACTGATTCAAAAACTCGAAAAGCTAAAATCTGACCTTGTTAAACTGCGTGAAAACCTCTGACTATTTCTTTCTAAAAAATAATTGTAGGGGAACTCCATTAAATTCAAAAAGTTCCCTGATTTTATTCTCTAAAAATCTTTTGTAAGGTTCCTTAACGTATTTTGGAAGGTTACAGAAAAAAGCAAATTGAGGATGCGGCGTAGGCAATTGGGTACAGAACTTTATTTTCACGAATTTCCCTTTGAAAGATGGAGGGGGTCTACTTTCAATAATGGGTAAGAGGATGTTGTTTAATTTTCTTGTGGGAATACGATTGGATCGGTTATTGTAGACTGCAACAGCTGTTTCAATAGCTTTGAAAATTCTCTGTTTATTTAATGTAGAGATAAAGACAATAGGGACATCGACAAAGGGGGCTGTTTTTTCTTTTATCTGTTTTTCAAAAAACCTGATGGATTGTGTTTCCTTTTTAACAAGATCCCACTTATTTACTAAGATGACGATGCCCTTGTTATTTCTGTGTGCCAACCAAAAAATATTTTGAACTTGGCCATCAAAACCTCTGGTTGCATCGACAAGTAACAAACAAATATCACAATATTCAATAGCCCTGATTGAACGCAAAACAGAATAAAACTCGATGTCTTCTTTAACTTTACTTTTCTTTCTGATTCCTGCTGTATCTACTAAATTGAATTCAAATCCAAAACGATTGTATTTGGTATCTATACTATCTCTAGTAGTTCCAGCTATGTCAGTAACTATGTATCTTTCTTCTCCTATGAGTGCATTGATAAAAGAGGATTTTCCTGCATTTGGTCGTCCAACTACGGCGAACCTTGGCAAATTATTCTCGGTTTCGCCTTGTTCGGGTAAAACTCTAACTAATTCGTCCAGTAACTCTCCTGTACCGCTTCCATTAATTGCAGAGACAGGATAGATATGTTCATAACCTAAAGCATAAAATTCAATTATACTTTCTGTTATTTTTGAATTATCTCCTTTGTTTGCAGTCAAAAAAACAGGCTTTTGAGAACACCTAAGTAATTGTGCAATAGTTTCGTCCATCCCTGTTAGACCTTCTACCAAATCGACTATAAATAATATTGCATCTGCCTCCTCAATGGCCAAGTTGACTTGCTTATCAATTTCTTTTTGAAAAATATCTTCACTGCCTTCTAGATAGCCCCCTGTATCTATCAAACTGAACTCAATACCATTCCAGTCAGACTGACCATAATGACGGTCCCTGGTGACGCCACTTACTGTATCAACAATGGCCTCTCTCTTTTTAATTAAACGGTTAAAAAAAGTTGATTTACCGACATTAGGTCTTCCTACAATTGCAACAATACCTCCCATCATTTTTTATTTGAATGCAAAAGTACGTGAATTTGTGGGATGTGATATATGAGTTATTGCTAATACCCAAAACGTTTGAGTTGTTGAGGGTTAGAACGCCAGTTTTTTTGAACTTTTACGAAAAGTTCTAAATGGATTTTCTTTCCAAAAAATGATGAGAGATCTTTTCTGGCTGAAATACCTACTTTTTTTAACTGCTCTCCTTTATGCCCTATGATAATAGCTTTTTGAGTTTCTCTTTCTACTAAAATTAGGGCCTGTATCTTAATAATTTTATCCTCTTCCTTAAAAGATTCGGTGATGACCTCTACGGCATAGGGGATTTCTTTGTCATAATGTTCCAAAATATTTTTTCGGATGGATTCATTTACAAAAAAACGTTCTGGTTTGTCACTAAGTTGATCTTTAGGGAAGTAAGGGGGTGATTCTGGCAACAACTCAATTAACATTTGAAGGAGTTCCGGAATAAAAAAACCTGTCAAGGCGGAGATAGGAATGATCTTTGCACTGGGAAAAATATCAGCCCATTCTTGAACAGTGGATTCTAATTCTTCCTGAGAAGAGTTGTCAATTTTATTAATCAGCACAAACAATGGAATTTTAGATTTCTTGATTCGCTCCACCAAGACTTGATCCTTGATCTTTTTTTCTTTTATTGAAATCACATAGAGCAATATATCTGCATCGATCAAAGATTCCTTTACAAAATCCATCATTGAGTTTTGCATTTCGTAAGAAGGCTTTATAATACCAGGTGTATCTGATAAAACCACTTGATATTTATCATCATTGATCAAACCTAGAATACGATGGCGGGTAGTTTGCGCCTTGGAGGTGGTGATTGATAAATCTCTACCCATTAATGCATTAACTAAAGTTGATTTGCCTACATTGGGGTTTCCAATAATGGATACATAACCTGACCTGTGAGGGATTTTAGCCATATTATAAATATACAATCTTTGGATGAGCCTTTGTGATGGTATATAAATTTTGTAGATTTGAAAACTCATCGCGAGGTAGAGCAGTAGGTAGCTCGTCGGGCTCATAACCCGAAGGTCGCTGGTTCGAGTCCAGCCCTCGCTACTAAATCAATAAAACGGTTATACCATTATAGTGTAACCGTTTTTAGTTTCTTAAAAATCCCCCTTTAAGCATCTTGTGAAAAAAGGAAAATCATCTGAAACGATATAGTAATAAATGCCTTTAGGGAATTCTGGGGTTACACCAAATCGCCCATTACATTGATCCAAATCTCCAAGTCCTTCAACATATTCATAGTCTTGGGTAAATGCACCCATCGGTATTGGTTTATTTGGATTGGTTGTTCCCTTACTAGGCCCACCAATTAATGCAGTTAAAGTTGTAGGTCGATCAGTATCAGGGTCAGATTTTAATCTATAACTCGGAGTTAGTGACTTGATACCGCTATTAGAATTATTAGCGTCAGAATAACCATATCTTGCATAAACAGGAAACCCATCTGACGCCCATCCAACTATTATCATCCCTTGATTATCGCCAAGAAAATCTACCAACAGTTCTGGTATTCCATGATAATGATACTCACCATTAGGTTGTACATGAGCATGATTCATATCGTCACCAAAGTCAAATGTGTCATGTCCCAATGCCTCAATATTCCAATTCCCCTGACCTCTTGCTAAACTACACTCGCCTGCATCATTACATCTCCCAGCTGTCGCAGGATCAAACTTGACACTGTTTAATGCATATGCAATTGCTAGGGCGGGACCTACAACGTCCAATCCAATTTCCGTAATTATTTCTGGACATAGGGTAAATCTCTGATTAATATTTTGTTCTGTAATTGTATTTGGATTATCAGCATTAGGAAACGTTCCTACCTCGTGATTAGGAATCCCGTTTCCACTTAAAATTCTATCACTACCATCAGAAGTCCAGGAATATCTACTGTAATTATTCACTGACTCATCATCATTATAGATTTTTTCATTTATGTCAACTAATATCCCAGCAGTTGAATAATCTCCTGAACAGTCTAAATCCTTATGCTCTTGATATTTTTCATTTTTATTACAAGAAAACAGTAGAATTATTATAGATAATTTTATTAGGTATTTCATTTTATTTGTTTGCGGGTTATACAAACAAACCGATAACGAAATCAATAACCCTACTTTTGGGTTAAAGAAGTTGTTAAAACTGAGTTTTGGGATCAGTTAAATCGGTTAATTTTATTTACAATTATTCCAAATTCTATGGAAAACAAAAAAAATCATTTTTGAGTTAGGTATATCGTTTGAATTTTCATTTCAAAGTTATGGAGTGAATAACCTAAGTTCAATATTTGAATAAAGTTATCTACTAAAACAATAAAACGGTTATACTATTATAGTGTAGTCTTTTTTTTAATTAAAAGACTTTTTTTAAACATTTTCGTAAATAAGTCCAAACCCTAGTTTGATTTCTGAACTAATCCAAAACAATCTATAATTTGTAATTTCACAACTCAAGAAATCTGACTGTAGTGAACTTAACAAAAAAAGACAAGATTGAAATATTTGAAAATGCAATAAGTTGGATTGTTGTCATGGCTATGTTTATTTACGGCGGAGGAAAACTAATTCAATTTGGAGATGTAGCTGAAATTGATAAAACTTTATCTGAAATGAATGGGATGGAGTTGATGTGGGCATTTTATGGCTACTCTAAGTCATTTGCCATTACATTAGGGGTTTTTGAGTTGATTGGTGGACTTTTAATTCTGATTAATAAAACTCGAATAATCGGTTGTTTATTTACATCGACTATTCTTGTGAATGTTATCTTTCAAGACATTTACTTTGGTGTTCATTTGGGAGCTTTGAAAGCTGCGATTATATATCAACTATTGATATTGATTATTCTATTGTTAAATAAAGAAAAATTAATGACGAGTATAAAAACGTTACTGATATCTGACAAAACTGAGCAAACCAAAACAAAATTTTTTATTAAAATTCTTATTGCTTTTGGAATCTTTATTGGATTGAGAATTTTAGAATATTTTATAACTATTAAATGGTAAAAGCCTATTCTTTTATAATAAGGGTTATTATATGATTAGTGTCTATCAAGTCTCTCGGAGTCAAATTAATGTTCGATATTAAAATAGAGTTATCTAATAAAAAAAAACGGTTACAGGAAGTTTTATATCGATCATTTACAGAACTTTAAGTTGTATAAGTGTAATAAAGATAGGGCCGAAATAACGAAGTATGTTATATACTCAGGAATTTTAAATGACTCAGTCTTTTCATTGATTATTATTAGAGAAAGGGTAAGCCAACTTAACCAAAATAAATATTTCATCAACTTAACACTTGTA
>CAJWAY010000028.1 GCA_913020685.1 uncultured Flavobacteriaceae bacterium | reverse complement strand
ATGAAAATACCTCGAAAACTTCACTGGAATTCGAAAGCTGAAAGATTCATCAATGATGATCAAGCAAATGCCCTCTTGACCAGATCTCAAAGAAAACCCTACGGAACTAATTATTTAAAAACTTAACTAAAGATTAAAATGAACGTAAAATATTTTTATTGGATTGTAATTGCTGTTTTCATAATGGGTTGCATGCCAAAAGAAGAAAATGCAAAAGTAAAACTAATGACCCTCAACCCTGGTCATTTTCATGCAGCTTTGATCCAAAAAACTTCCTATCAGGACATCGATACAACTGTTGACGTCTATGCTCCAGATGGGCCAGAGGTCAAAGATTTTTTAGGTAAAATTCAAGGTTACAATAATAGGGCTGAAAACCCTACAAACTGGACGGTAAATACACACTTCAGTGAGGACTACCTCGAAAAAATGATTTCTGAAAAACCGGGAAATGTAATGGTGGTATCGGGAAAAAATTCCAAAAAAATAGATTATGTATTAGCAGCAGTCAATGCAGGATTAAATGTTTATGCTGACAAGCCACTGGTTGTAAATCAAGAAGGTTTTGAAAAACTCCAAAAAGTCTTTGAAATTGCCAAGGAGAAGAATCTTTTGGTTTATGATATCATGACCGAACGGTTTGAGGTGACAACTGGTATTCAAAAAGCCTTATCAATGAAATCCGAAGTTTTTGGAATGCTTTTGGATGGCTCTCCATCAGAACCCTCTATAAGCAAAGAGAGTGTTCACCATTTGTCAAAAATCGTTTCCGGAAAACCATTGGTAAGACCAGCTTGGTTTCTAGATACCAACCAACAAGGTGAGGGCATCGTAGATGTTACAACCCATCTTGTGGATTTGGTACAATGGGAAGCTTTTCCCGGTCAGATCATTGACCAATCGGATATTAAAATTATTTCTTGCAAAAGATGGACCACTTCACTGGCTCCCGATCAATTTAAAAACATTACCGGTTTAGCTAACTACCCCGAATACCTAGAAAAAGATGTTAAATCCGATACACTGAATATTTACTGTAATGGAGAAATCAATTATACCATCAAGGGAAAGCACGCAAAGGTATCAGTAATTTGGAATTACAAAGCGCCTGAGGGAACAGGAGACACGCACCAAAGTATCATGCGTGGGTCAAAAAGTGACCTAATCATCGAACAAGGGGATACCGAAAACTACAAGCCTACGCTTTATATTGTTTCGAAAGGGGGAGATAACTTTGAAACGAATCTAAATATAGCCCTCGAGTCAATTCAGGGGGAATATCCAGGCATAGAAGCAAATAAAATATCCGATTCAAAATGGAAAATTTTAATTCCTGAGGTACTTAAAATTGGACATGAAGCTCATTTTGGTCAAGTTACGGACAACTTTTTGAAATACTACAAGGACGGCAAATTACCGGCATGGGAAGTGCCCAATATGATAACAAAATATTATACCACTACACAAGCCTATAAAAAAGCGCTAAAAAAATAATTATTTATGTAATTTTATGTAAATATGAAAAAAAACTTTTTTGCTCCATTTTTGATCAGCATATTGTGCTTGACTTCTTGTATATCTCAAGAGAACCCGCCTGAAATCAAAACCCCTGACCAATCAAAATATACAACTGAAACTGTTGTTGACGGTATTGTAATTCCTTGGGGAATGGATTTTATTAATGAAAATGAATTGTTGGTAACTGAAAAAAAAGGGATTCTTTACAGAGTTTCAAATGGAAAAAAAACAGAAGTCTCTGGACTTCCTGAAGTTTATCAAAGAGGACAAGGGGGACTAATGGATGTTGCATTACATCCTAATTTTAAAAGTAACAAGACCATCTATTTCACAACCGGGGTTCACCTTCAGGGTGAAGAAGGGGGGAATACTGCTCTTTACTGTGCGGAGTTAAATGAAAACAGCCTATCTAATCTCAAGCTGCTTTACAAAGGTCAACCAAATACTAAAAAAGGGCAGCACTGGGGTTCAAGAATTGTATTTGACGACAAGGGTCATTTATATTTTGGCATCGGCGATCGAGGTAATCGTGATGTCAATCCCCAAAATCTTAATCGTGATGGGGGCAAAATTTATCGTTTGAATCTAGATGGAAGTATTCCAGAGGACAATCCATTTGCCATGCAGGAGGAAGCTCTAAAAGCAGTATACTCCTATGGCCACAGAAATCCTCAAGGGATGACTATTCATCCGAAAACCGGTGAGATTTGGGAGAATGAACACGGACCAAAGGGTGGTGACGAAATCAATATTGTTCAAAAGGGAAAAAACTATGGTTGGCCAGTTATCACTTATGGCATTAATTATAGTGGTACTTCCATAACAGACAAAAAATCCATGCCAGGAATGGAACAGCCTTTTTATTACTGGGTTCCCTCTATCGCTCCAAGTGGAATGGCTTTCTCTAGCTCAGATGTTTATGGGGACTGGAAAGGAGACCTTTTTATTGGGTCTCTTAAGTTCGAATATTTAGAGCGTTTGGTAATAAAAAAAAACAAAGTAGTTAAACGTGAAAAAATCCTCAATGATATAGGTCGGGTGAGGAATGTCAAAGAAGGACCTGACGGTTATCTTTATCTAGGAGTAGAAGGTAAAGGGATTCTCAAGTTAGTTTATCAATAATGAAATTATTTATCGGCATTATTGGTTTGTTCATTATTTATGAGGGAACTTGGCTCTTCCAAAATAAACCACTTAAACAAAGCATATTGGATGGCAGAGAGATATATTATGATTTCTGCATCAGGTGTCATTTGGTTAACGGTAAGGGGGAGTATGGTCGTGTCCCCCCACTCGCTGGATCTGATTATTTGATCAATAATGTTGAATTAAGTATAAGAGGAATCAAATATGGCTTAAACGGCCGTATTTTAGTAAATGGAGAAGAATATGATGGTGTCATGCAAGACCAAGGGCTCGATGATGAAGAAATTGCTGATGTTATGAACTTCATACTCAACAACTGGGGTAATGAATCTAAGGAGATAATCACAGAGAATCAGGTAGCTAATATAAATGAATAATCTATTTCGTTTTGGGTAAAATATATCGCTATCTCTATATACTTATTTTTTTATTCTTCCTTATATGGATGATCTTCCTGGACACCCACTCGCTAAAGATTCACAATGAACTAGACCAAGAAATAGACAAACTTGAAACCCAAAAAAAAGAGCTCATTTTTTTAATTCAAAAGGATGAGAGAAGCATTCAACAACTAAAAAGTAAAGACAGTTTGGAGCAATTTGCCCGTGAAAATTATGGTCATAAAAAACAAGATGAAACAATTTTTTACATCGAGTTTGAAGATAGTTTAACTACTAAATAAATTAATTCCTTTTTTTATCCAATCTAGTTACTATAATTTTTTAAGCCATAATTTTAATTGTATTTTTATCAAAATTTCAACAATATAAATGGCTAAAATTATAGCGATTGCCAATCAAAAAGGTGGTGTAGGAAAAACAACTACAGCTGTTAACCTATCTGCGTCAATGGCAATATTGGAAAAAAAAATTTTGTTGGTGGATGCAGATCCACAAGCTAATGCTACATCTGGACTGGGAATTGATGTTAAAAGCAGAAAATTGGGAACATACCAATTATTAGAGCATACTGCTAAAGCTAATCAAACTATAATATCTACTAGTACCAAAAATCTAGATTTAATTCCCTCTCATATTGATCTTGTTGCCACAGAAATAGAACTTGTTGATAAAAAAAATCGGGAACATATGTTGAAAATAGCTCTTGAATCTGTAGTTAATCAATATGATTACATTGTTATAGATTGTGCACCCTCTCTAGGACTAATTACTCTAAATGCTTTGGCTGCGGCAGACTCACTGATCATCCCCATACAATGTGAATATTTTGCTTTGGAGGGGTTGGGAAAACTATTAAATACTATTAAAAGTGTACAAAAGATACACAATAAGAGCCTAGACATCGAAGGTTTATTACTAACCATGTTTGACTCAAGGTTGAGACTCTCCAATCAAGTGGTGGAAGAAGTTAGAAAGCACTTTGGAAAAATGGTTTTCAAAACAATTATTCAGCGAAATATTCGCTTGAGTGAAGCTCCAAGTTATGGGGAAAGTATTATAGACTACGACGCCACATGCAAAGGGGCAAAAAATTACTTATCCCTTGCCAATGAAATTATAAAAAAGAAAAAATAATTAATGGCTAAAAAAAAGAAAAAACAGGCATTGGGAAGAGGGCTTTCGGCACTACTTGATGATCCTGAAAGAGAAATAAGATCGGCCAGTGATGTCAACGGAGACCAGATAGTAGGAAGTATCATTGAATTAGAAGTTGATAAGATCGTGTTAAATCCATTCCAGCCTAGGACTCACTTCAATGAACAGGCAATTGGAGAACTGGCAGAATCCATCAAATCCCTTGGAATTATTCAACCTATAACAGTACGGAAAGTAGATAGAAATCAATATCAATTGGTCTCGGGGGAACGCCGTTATCGGGCTGCAAAATCAATCGGTTTTGATAGGATTCCCGCTTATGTTAGAATTGCTAATGACCAAGAGGCACTTGAAATGGCCTTGGTTGAAAATATTCAAAGAAGAGATTTAGATCCCATAGAAATAGCGCTGTCCTATCAGCGTTTAATCAATGAAATCCAACTTACCCAAAATCAATTGAGTGAAAGAGTTGGAAAGAAAAGATCTACTGTAGCCAACTACATACGTTTACTCAAACTGGACCCTATCGTCCAAACAGGAATGAGAGATGGGTTTCTGACTATGGGTCATGGTAGGGCCTTAATCAATGTAGAAGAGAGTGAAAAGCAATTGGAAATTTACGAAAAAATTATAGCTCGATCCCTTTCAGTACGAGACACTGAATTATTGGTCCAGAAATCTAAAAAAAGTCAATCCGCTAGGACTAAAGAAGCCCTAAAGCCCCCATTTTTTTATGATGCAGCAGATGAACTGAAAAGTTATTTTAATACCTCGGTCACAATCAAAGTAAACCAAAAGGGAAAAGGAAATATTCAAATCCAGTTTGATTCTCAAGAAGACCTAAAATACATCATCAAAAAAATCAAAAGTGAAGACTAAAGTCTTTATCCCCATTCTCATAATGCTTAACATGCAAGTTTTTGCGCAACAACTTCCTAAGGAGGAAAAGACACGTAAAGAAAGACTCATCGAAAGTCCTTTGACCCCCTCTAAAGCAGCATTTTACTCTGCCATAATTCCGGGTTTGGGACAAATATATATTGGGAAAGCCTGGAAAGTCCCATTTGTTTACGCTGCCATAGGCGCATCAGTTTATGGATACGTTTACAATCAAAAAGAACTAGACCGTTATAGAACAGCCTATAAAAGGAGGAACAGTGGGTATAAAGATGATGAATTCATCAAACTCATTCCAGATAAAGATAAATTGTTAGAAGGGATGAAATTTCACAAAAACTACAGAGATATGTCATTTCTCTTTATATTAGGAACCTATATGTTAAACATTTTAGATGCCAATGTAAGTGCACATCTAATGCAGTTTAATATAAAAGACAACTTAAGTGTCAAGCCTAAATTTGAACCTGACTTATTTGGTACTGATACCAATATTGGTTTAAAGGTCTTGGTCAAACTTTAAAAAAAGATATGAAGTTTGCATTATTAGGATATGGAAGAATGGGTAAAGCGATAGAACAAATTGCTGTGGAAAGAGGTCATGAAATCGTATGTAAAATAGACATGAATCTGGCTGAAGGAAAACTTCAGGGGGCTGATGCTGCCATAAACTTTAGCATCCCCAATGCTGCGGTAGATAATATCACCAGTGCCCTGCATCAAGCGGTTCCAGTGGTTTGTGGCACTACTGGCTGGCTGGATGCCTTCCTGCAAGTAACGCAAACTGCTAAGGAAAACAATACTGCTTTTCTTTACGCATCAAACTTTAGCGTGGGAGTCAACCTCTTTTTTAAATTAAATAAGATTTTGGCCCAAATGATGCACCCCCATAAAGAATATTCAGTTTCAATGCAGGAAACGCATCACATTCATAAGTTGGACGCGCCAAGTGGAACTGCCATATCACTGGCGGAAGGCATCATTGAGAACAGTGATCTCAAGCGGTGGAAAATGAATGAGGGTACAAAAGACAGTATACCGATTCAATCATATAGAAAGGGAGAGGTACCTGGAACCCACAACGTAAAATACGAATCACATATCGACGAAATCACCATCGAACACAAAGCCCATAACCGAATTGGTTTTGCCCTAGGTGCAGTAATAGCCGCCGAATGGATTGTGGGTAAAAAAGGAATTTTTAAAATGGAAGACGTGCTAAATCTGTAATCAAATGAATGGAGTTCAATGGATCACTTTTGCCTTGATAATTCAAATCGTTCATTTTTTAGGAACTTGGAAGTTATATAAAGCTGCTGGAGAAGCTTCTTGGAAGGCCATCATACCAGTATACAATGCAATAATTTTTTTTAAGATCATTCACCGTCCCAAATGGTGGGTATTTTTATTGTTTCTTCCAGTTATCAATCTCATGATGTTTATGGTTTTATGGATCGATACTGTAAAACACTTTGGAAAAAACAAATCTATAGACAGTGTATTAGCCATAATAACTTTAGGATTTTACATCTACACCATCAATTATCAAAAGGATCCCAAATACATCTCCGACAAAAAAGAAATTTCTAGGTCCGTTTTTAGCGAATGGATAGGCTCTATTGTATTTGCTGTAGTCGCAGCAACTTTTGTTCACAATTATTTCTTTCAACCCTACATAATTCCAACAGGGTCATTAGAAAAATCATTACTCATTGGTGACTTTCTTTTTGTAAGCAAATTTCACTATGGTGCTAGAATTCCTACTACCACAATTGCATTTCCTATGGTTCACGACACCCTTCCTATTGTTAATTGTAGATCCTATTTAAACAAGCCTCAGCTGCCGTATCTCAGACTTCCAAGAATTCAAAAAATCAAAAGAAATGATATTGTAGTTTTCAATTGGCCTGCCGACACTGTGAGAAGATTCTTCGTGAAAGAGGCCGGTGTCAAAAAGCCATTGGATAAAAAATCTAATTATGTAAAGAGATGTGTTGGTATCGCTGGAGATACGCTCGAAATTATTGGTGGATTTGTTCATATTAATGGAGTAAAAAACGTTTTGCCGGAAAGGGCGAGAGTTTTATTCAATTTCAAAGCCTACAATAGTAATGGTGTATCATCAAGAAAACTATTGGATCTTGGTATAAGAGATTTCTACAGAAGGTTCAGAATCGAAAATATTTCTCAGAATAGCTATGCCCAACTTACTCCTTATTTATTGGGTACCCAAGACAATAGCCAAGGAAATTTTATTGTGATTACCAGTCACAAAGGATTACCCATTGAGTTAGTCAGATCCCTGGGGTTGAGGGTTAGTGAAATTCTTGAAAAATCGAAAGATTTAAATTTGACCGTCAAGGAAGCTGAAAACCTTAAAAAACAAAACTTTATAGATAGTATTATTCAAAGAAACCAAAAAATAAAAACTCCAAATTCATCCTTTTTCCCCAATAAAATTCCATTTGACTGGAATAATGACAATTTTGGACCGATTTTAATCCCAAAAGCAGGAGCAGCAGTAGATTTAAATTTAGACAACTTGCCGCTATATAAAAAAATAATTATTGATTATGAAAAGAACAAGCTTGAAACTGATGGAAACACTATACTGATCAATGGAAAGAAAAGTACCAAATACAAATTTAAAATGGATTACTACTGGATGATGGGAGATAACCGCCACCGTTCAGAAGATAGTCGTTTTTGGGGGTTTGTACCCGAAGACCATATCGTGGGAAAACCAGTTTTCATTTGGTTCAGCATAGATGGAATCAATGATGGAATTCGGAACTGGAAAATCCGATGGGACAGAGTCTTTTCAACTGTTGGTGGTTCAGGCAAAAGGGTGTCTTACTTTCCATATTTTATCGTTCTAATAGTTATCTGGCAATCTTATGTTTACTACAGAAAAAGAAAAAGTAAAAAACAAAATTGATGGTAGTTGGAGTTGTCCCCGCATACTTCCCCAATATCCAATACATGAGTTGGGTTGTGTCCCAAAGTCAAGTCGCATTTGTAACAGATAACCCTTATCAAAAACAAACCTACCGAAATCGGACTGAAATATATGGTGCTAATGGGAAACTGAAATTAATTATACCTATCGTTCATACCAAAAAAAAAAATCGTCAGGCTGATAAAACTGTTGCCATTAATTATGAGAATGATTGGCAAAAAGATCATTGGAAATCCCTTGAGGCAGCCTATCGATCCTCACCTTTTTTTGAGTTTTATGAGGAGGATTTCCACCCTTTTTATTATAGAAATTTTGAAAATCTTATGGATTTTAACATAGAATTAATCAAAAAGATTCTTTTAATTTTAGATACTGATATAATTCTACTTCCAAAAGAGAAAGCTGATAGGGAATTTTCTGATTTAATAATTGCAAAAAAAATAAATAAGATTGAGATCCCCCACTACCATCAAGTTTTTCAATCCAAACACGGGTTTATAAATAATCTAAGCGTATTAGATTTATTATTCAATTTAGGACCTCAGAGTCTAGAGTATCTACTTAGATTAAAATATTAAGTTTATTTCCATTCCAATAATGCTGAAATCGGTTTATGGTCAGACAACTTTAGATCATGAACCTTGAAATTGATCACTTTAAATTTTTTATCCGTAAAAATAAAATCGATTCGGAAGGGGAAATATGCTAGCTTATAGGTTGCACCCAAACCTTCGCCAGAAATCATAAATGTATCTAATCGATCATCTTTTAATCGTTTGTAAACCTTTGAAAATGCATTATTATTTAGATCTGTACAAATAATTGTAGGGTTATTATTTTTTTGTTCAACTTTTTCGAATCGATCAATCTGAAGCTCTTGCTTCTGAACCACAGACTTAATTCGATGTATAAATTTTTGGGAATGTTCCTGAGTAAAAAGAGTATCCTTTAAATTAATGCTTAACGATTCCAGATGGACATTATAAACTCTGATGCTGTCTTTTTTATAAAAAAAGTCAGCAAAAAGACCACTATTATTAGAATCCGAAAAATCCAATTGACCCCTGTTAACCAGTGGATATTTCGACAAAATGCAGAGTCCATTTTGTCCGTTTTTTTTTGAAGAGGCAGTATATTGATGGGGATAGTTTTTAAATTTTGGACTGAACTCCATCGAGAACTCTTGTAAACAAACCAAATCAGGGTTTTCGTTGCTGATAAAGCTTTCTATGGATTTGGGCACTGATTTAGAGTCGATCCATTTAAAGCTATTGAACAACCTAACGTTAAAACTCATAACTTTTAGTCCATTGGAAATAGGGATTGCATTATTGGGAAACTTGTAAAGTTTTCCCCACTCTCTAAAACCAATAAAAATCGAAAAAATAAAAAGAAGTAAAGGCCATTTGAATTTAATGAGCCAAAAAATAAAGAACAGTACATTAATTAATGCAATCACTGGTACCATCAAGTTGAGAATTGGATAATGGTAAAATTCCCAAAAAACACCCATCAAAAAAAGCTGAAGGGTTAACAAAATCAAATTTATCAGCATTATGATTTTAGACAGAAAATTTAATCTCATAGAAAATTGAATACTTTGTTTGTAAACTTTGTATTATTCTTTCCCAGCCTTAAACAAATAGTCTTTTTCTTCTTTACTAAGGCTATCATAACCGGAATTACTTATTTTATCCAAAATAATATCAATTTTGTTCTGACAGATCCTTTCGCCACTATTTTTTGTAGTAGCGGATTTGTTTTTAGGGGAACGATAAATTTTTTTAAGGTATTTTTTTTTAAAAATCGACTGCCATATATTTTGAAAACCTGACCCTATATCTCTTCCTTCACCCAGTTGTCTGGCATAGAAAAATCCAAGTATCGCACCTCCTACGTGGGCCAAATGACCTCCTGCATTACCGTATGGTATCTGAATTATATCAAGAAAAAAGAAAGCTACTCCAATATGTTTTAATTTTAATTTGATAAAGAAAAAACGAATCTCCTGATTGGGTGTATATGTACAAATGAATATGAATACTGCCATCACACCCGCGGAGGCTCCAATCAATTCCGGATAATTTCCTTCAAAAACCGGAAATAGCGAATAACTACTAATAAAAATTAAACCACCAGTAATGACTCCCAAAAAATAATTATTAATAAATATATGATCAGGAAATAGATTGAGTAGAAAACGTCCAGCATAAAAAAGGAGGAACATATTCCACAACAAATGAAAAAAACCACTATGAATAAAACTATACGTTATAAGTGACCAAGGCCTTCTGATGAAAGTCCAAAGATTAGGTGAAAGGTGGAGCCAATTCAAATATGAACTAGTTGGAATATTGAACAAAAAGAAAAGCACATTTAACAACATGGGAAATAGAAAAAAAAACACATTGATTAAAATGATTTTTTCTGCAATAGAGCAAGTACCAAATCTATATTTGAGATTATAGAAAAAACTCATAAATCCCAACGATTGTTATTGAAATCATTTTTCTTCCAATACCACATCATTAACAAGCCTGTCATAGCTCCCCCAACATGAGCAAAGTGAGCAATAGGACCAATGGAGTATGAGGAGAACCCAAAGAAAAGATCAGCTAGTATCAAAATGGGTACCAAAAACTTGGCTTTTACTGGAATAGGAGGGAATAAAAGCATCAATTGGGCGTTGGGAAATAGCATTGCAAAACCAACCAAAACACCATAAAGGGCTCCAGAGGCACCAACCATTACTGAACGAAAGGCATTAAATGCACTCGATAAATTCCCTTCTCCAATTTTATCAATGGCAGCGGTGGGAAGTTCAGCGGTATTATAAAAAGAGCTAATTTGAGGGGCTGTAAGTCCATAATCAGTCAATGCAATATTGACGTTATCTACCTGATAATAATACAACAAAAGCTGTAATCCCGCAGCACCAATTCCAGTTGATAAATAAAAGAAAATAAATTTTTGTTTGCCCCACATTTGCTCCAGTGGGGTTCCAAACATCCACAACCCAAACATATTAAAGAAAATATGTGAAACATCCCCATGCATAAACATATGTGTCAAGGGTTGCCAGATCTCAAATTTTGGATTTTCTGGATAGTGTAATGCAAACCAATCGTAAACCTGATTGCCAAGGGTAATTGTGGCTAGGAAAAAAATCCCATTTATGATCAGTAAGTGTTTTACTGTCTCAGTAACATTGCGCATTAATCCAATTTTTTTTCCAATTCTTCTTTATCTAAAGTAATAAAAATCTTACGATTAAAAGGACAGGTGAGCGTGTCTTTGCAAGCAAAGAGGTCATCAACAAGTGCTTGTTGCTCTTCCAAAGTAAGAGTCATATTTGATTTAATGGAAAGCGACTTGGATAAAATTTTAGCTATATAATCCGATTGACTAAAACTTTCAACGTGGTCATGATCATCTATAGGAGAAAATATGTCCTCAAAAAGCCGTCCTAATTGTTTGTCATTACAAAATGCAGGAATACCAGATATGAATAGATTATTGCCTTGAAGTTTTACTAAAAATCCCATTGCATTAAGATTTGTCTCTAATTCTCCAAACAGAGCAATTTGCTGATTGGTTAACTCTATTTCCATTGGGAATATCAATTGTTGACTGACCATATCTCTTTTAGTAATACTGGTGAGAAGTTTCTCGTATAGAACCCTTTGATGGGCCCGTTGTTGATCGATGACTAAAAGACCTGATCGTATGGTGGTAACAATAAACTTTCTCAGTAATTGAAAAACCTTGGGAGTTTCATCGAAAGCGAGTTTTAATTCCTCATCCCTTTTATCTGTTTCACTCTTAATCTCCAGTTCAGAGTATAAGTTTTCCCAATTATTTTTTGAAGCTTTTATTATGCCTTTTCCATAGTTAACAAAAGGATTAAAACTGGAATCTATCTCTACTGAGGGGAAACTTGAAGCAGGGTTTTGCTGAAGACCATATGGAATGTCCAGACTAGGATCCCTCTCAAAATCTAAAACAGGTGTCGCTTGAAACATTCCTAAGCTATGTCTTACCATTGATTTTATGATCGCATAAAGGTTTTGCTCCTCTTCAAACTTAACCTCTGTTTTGGTGGGGTGAATGTTAATATCTAATTTTTTTGGATCAATTTGAATGAAGATGAAATAGCCTGGATGAAATTTATCACGTAACATACCTTGAAAAGCAGAATTTACTGCGTGGTTTAAAAAGGGGCTTTTGATGTAACGTTTATTTACAAAAAAGAACTGCTGACCCCTGGATTTTTTTGCGAATTCAGGTTTTACAATAAATCCTTCAATCCCAGCTAGAGTTGTCATCTCCTCTACAGGAATCAATTTCTCTTCGATTTTATTACCAAAAATATTGGCTATTCGCTTTCTGTAATTTACCGCTGGTAGTTCAAAAAGCTCTGAGCCATTATTCATAAAAGTAAGTTTAACTTCAGGATGAATAAGCGCTACTCTATGAAACTCATCAATTATATGACGTAATTCAACTTTGTCTGATTTGAGGAAATTTCTCCTTGCAGGTACATTATAAAAAAGGTTTTTTACTGTAATGGAAGTTCCTTTTGGAGCAACTGAAATTTCCTGACCTTGCACCTCACTTCCTGATATTTTGAGACAGGTAGCCATTTCATCCTCCTCTCTTTTAGTGTAAACATGGACATGAGAGATGGCAGCAATAGAGGCCAAAGCTTCACCCCTGAAACCTTTGGAAGTAATAGAAAATAAATCATCAGCAGATTTAATTTTGGATGTCGCATGGCGTTCAAAAGCTAATCTCACATCATTGATTGACATTCCGATACCGTTATCGATTACTTGAATATTAGTTTTACCAGAACCATTTATCAATAATTGAATTTCGGTTGCATTTGCATCAATGGCATTTTCCAAAAGTTCTTTGACTACAGAGGATGGCCTTTGAATAACTTCACCTGCAGCAATTTGGTTAGCTACATGATCTGGTAGAAGCGAAATGATATCATCCATCAGAATTTAAATAGAGATAAATCAAAATCGATAACATAAAGAAAAGCCAAAACAAAAATCAATATGATGATGACCAAGCCGTATGAAATTCCTCGGTTGTTCCAAGTTCGCATTTTAAGACGAGCTTCATTCCATTGCTTACCAAAATCATTATGGTTGTAGGTATCCCGATACTTTGAAAATTTAGAATCAAAATCATAAATGTTCCCTCCCTCCTTACCGCTGAAATAGCGCGGAGTATAGTTGTATCTTCGATTTTTTTTTAGTTTGAAAAGACTGATCTTCATGCGACGTAAATTGATGCCGGGGCGAAACAATAATACAATCAAATTTAGCGAAAGTGAACGAAATTGGCGTTGAGTTTGTACAATTTGTAGTGGAAAAAACTAAAGGCTGGTCATCCTCAAAGCGGTTACAGCCGCCTCTACCCCTTTATTTCCTTTATTCCCACCACTCCTAGCTTTTGATTGTTCGATGGTTTCATCTGTCAAAACACAAAAAACTACAGGTGCTTTACCATTGATGTTCAGGTCTTTTATGCCTTGTGCAATTGCATTTGAAATGAATTCGAAATGTCTTGTTTCTCCCT
>CAJWAY010000027.1 GCA_913020685.1 uncultured Flavobacteriaceae bacterium | reverse complement strand
TTTTGATCACTTCAGCCGCTTGGTGTTTTTCGACTAGTGTTTTCTCCAATCCATATACAATGCCCAAGGCAATGTTTCGGTGTAATTTCATGATGGGTTAAAATCTAAACCGATATCACTTGTTTTAAAATTCACTCTTGTTTTATTTGTTAACCCTGGTATGCTGAAAAGATACTCTGCATTATGTTTTTTAATAATTAGATTGGCTGAAAATTTATCGACTGGGGATTTATTCGTTCTTATTCATTTTACATTGCATGATGATCCAAAGCTTTAACTTTAGACCATCCATCTGACTCTAAATGGTGACACCCCCAAATAATTAAATTCTAGTGTTCCAAAGTCTTTTAAATTTTGATCATTATTTTTTTAAAATATTTTAATTCAACACTACAAAGTTTGCAAACTCACCAGGTTCTCGTAAATAGACTTTTTAGCTAAAAGCTCTCTGTGAGTTCCGGTTTCTATAATTTTGCCTTGATTGAGTACTACAATCAAATCAGCATTTTGGATTGTTGATAGTCGGTGAGCAATTACCAATGAGGTTCTATTTTTCATCAAGTTTTCCAATGCCGCTTGCACCATCTTCTCGGAATTAGTATCTAAAGCTGAGGTTGCCTCATCAAGTATTAAAATTTCAGGATCTTGAAGAATCGCTCTAGCTATTGATAATCTTTGTTTTTGCCCTCCAGATAGTTTGTTGCCCCCTTCGCCGATAATACTGTCATAACCCTGTTCCAATTTTTCTATAAACTCAGATGCATTAGCAACTTTTGCAGCCTCCTTAATTTGGGTAAGTGTCGCATTTCTATTTCCTAATGCAATATTATTTCTAATACTTTCATTAAATAAAATAGAGTCTTGTGTAACCATTCCTGTAAGCTTATATAGGGATTTTTTCTTTAATTTGTTAATAGGTATCCCATCCAATGTCAAACTCCCTTTGTCAATATCATAAAAACGATTGAGTAAATTAGCCAAAGTTGTTTTTCCACTTCCTGAAGGCCCAACTAATGCAACGGTTTGTCCTTTTTTTATTTCAAGTGAAAAATTTTCAAATACAGAGGTATTATTGTAAGAAAAGGAAATCTTATCAAATTTAATTCCCTTTTCCAATGATTTAATATCAACTGCCTCTTGCACATCCTCCATATTATCTTTTGCCTCCAGAATTTCAAGAATACGCTGTGCTGCAGCATCTCCTTTTTTGATGCTGTAGAAGGCCTTACTGATTCCTTTTGCTGGGGTCAAAATATTATATGCCAACCCCAAATATGAAATAAAGATTGCACCGTTAAGGGTTTGGTCGGCCAAGACCATTTTTCCTCCGTACCATAAAAGAATACTGATAACAACTATTCCCAAAAACTCACTGACGGGCGATGCAAGGTTTTGTCGATTCAAAAGTTTGTTAGAAAATTCAAAAAATCGGTTTGTAGACTGTCTGAATTTTTTAACAAATGTATTTTCTGCACCAAAGGCTTTAATTATTTTAATTCCTCCAAAGGTTTCCTCTAAGATGGATAAAAATTCACCCTGTTCTTTTTGGACAAGATCCGATTCTCGCTTTAAAGATTTGCCGATTTGGGATATTATACTTCCAGACACAGGGATAAAAATCAGAACAAAAAGGGTCAGTTTAACACTGAAACTGAACATTACGATTAAAGAAAAAAGAATAGTAAGTGGGTCTCTGATGATCAACTCTAAAATGGATAAAAAGGAGTGCTGAAGCTCCAAAACATCAGAAGAGATTCGGGCCATTAAATCTCCTTTCTTCTTCTCAGAGAAAAAATACAAGGGTAAAGTTGTGGTCTTTTGATACAACTCATTTCGCAGATCCATTAATACACCATTCCTTAGAAAAGTGATGACAAACATGGCTAGATAGTTGAAGATGTTTTTCAGGAAGAACAGGCTAATGATTATACCGATCACAAAAATCAGTGCCTTTCCATTGTCTTGATTCATGTACTGCGTGACTTTATAATTGAAAAAATCCTCCAAATAATTTTTGATTTGGCCAATTCCTTCATAGGTTGGTTGTAAATCTGTTTTGGGCGTCGTTCCAAATAGAATTTGCATCATGGGAATCATCGATACGTAAGCTAATGCACTAAAAATAGCATAGAGCAAATTGAAGAATATGTTTAGGAAAGCAAATTGCTTGTAGTTTAAACCGAAGCGAAGTATTTTAAAAAAAAAATTCATTTAAAGTCCTATTCCTTTGATGAGAGTTGATATTTTTTGATCCAATTGAAATTCTACTCTATCCCAATCTTCGTGTTTGTGAAGCTTATCATTTACACTGAAGTAGAATTTGATTTTTGGTTCGGTTCCACTGGGTCTCACAGCAATTTTCGAGTGATCTTCCAGTGAAAATATTAAAACATCTGCTTTAGGTAAATTGATTTTCTCCGAGCGGTTTTCTAAAATAAAAATCTGTTCACTTTTAAGGTAGTCTTCTAATTGAGAAACCTTAATTCCACTAATTTCTTTAGGAGGGTTATTTCTATACCCTTCCATCATGGCTTTGATTTTATCCGCTCCTTCTTTCCCTTGTTGAGTGAAAGAGATGAGTTTTTCTTTATAAGCACCAAACTTTCTGTAACATTTGATCAGGATTTCATAAAAACTTTGGTTGTTATTTTTTGCATAAGTACCTACTTCACAGGCCAGTAGTGTGGCAGTAACCGCATCTTTATCTCGAATAGCATCACCCACGAGATAACCAAAGCTTTCTTCTCCACCTCCGATAAATTCTAGCGATGGGAAATCTTCAATCAGTTTACCAATCCATTTAAATCCGGTTAGGGTTTCCCTGTATTGTATACCATAAGCTTGAGCCATTTTTTGAATCATGGGAGTAGAAACTATGGTCGAGGCCACAAATTGTCTGCCATCTAGACGTTTGCTTTTTTTCCATTGTTCCAAAAGAAAATACGTCATCACCACCATCGTTTGATTCCCATTAAGGAGACGGAATTTGTTGTTATGATCTCTAACGGCTATTCCCAATCGATCACTATCAGGATCAGTTCCAATAACCATATCAGCCCCAATCCCATTAGCCAGATCCAATGCCATCTTAAGGGCCTCTGGTTCTTCTGGATTGGGAGATTCTACCGTCGGGAAGTTTCCATTAGGGGAGGACTGTGCCTCAACCAAATGAACATCAGTATATCCTGCTTTGGCCAGCACCTGAGGAACAGCAGTTATGGATGTGCCATGTAAAGGGGTAAATACAATTTTAAAATTTTCACGTCCATTCTGTTCAAACTGACCTAATTGAACTGACTTTTCAAAAAAGGCTTGATCCACCTTTTGATCTATCCACTCTATCAATTCCCTTTTTGCATTGAATTGGATGTCTGAAAAGCGGGTGTTATTGATTTGTTCAATTATTTCATTGTCTTGAGGAGGAACAATTTGTCCACCGTCTTTCCAGTATACTTTATACCCATTGTATTCGGGGGGATTGTGTGATGCTGTTAAAACGATTCCACAATTTGCATCTAAGTGTTTTACAGCAAAAGAAAGCTCGGGGGTGGTTCTCAAATCTGAGAAAATAAGCACCTTAACGTTATTGGCAGAAAAAATTTCCGCCACTTTAACAGCCAAACTTTTACTGTTGTTTCTGCAGTCGTAAGCAATCACTACTTTGATTGGTATTTTCGAGAAAGCACTTTTAAGGTAATCACAAAGACCTTGGGTGCTTTTACCCAAAGTGTAGGCATTTATTCTATTGGTACCAATTCCCATAATACCTCGCATACCCCCGGTGCCGAACTCTAAATCCTTATAAAAAGCATCACCTAGTTGTTCGGGATTTTGTTTCAATAAATTTAACTGTGCTCTAGTTTCTTCATCGAAGGGAGGCTTAGACCATTCCTCAATCTTGGCATTTAATGCATCATTCATAGGTTGTATTGATGATGTTATATCGTTTAATATTCTTGTTGTGACGGATTAAGATTTCGCCCAAAAATCCAGCGATAAAAAATTGAGCCCCTAGAATCATGGTTGTCAAAGCGATATAAAATTCTGGTCTTTGGGTAATTAACCGACTTTGCATGTTGAGGTATAATTTGTCAATACCCAGATAGAGGGTAAAACCAAACCCCATGATTAGCATTAAAGTTCCCCAAAATCCAAAGAAATGCATGGGTCTTTTTCCAAATCCGTTGATAAACCACAATGTGATCAAGTCCAAAAATCCATTGAGAAACCGATCGGCACCAAACTTGGTTTTTCCATATTTTCTGGCTTGGTGTTTTACTGTTTTTTCATCTATTTTATCAAATCCCTCGTGGGCGGCAATCACTGGAATATAGCGGTGCATTTCTCCAAAAACTTGTATATTTTTGATCACTTCCATTTTGTATACTTTCAGACCACAGTTAAAATCATGAAGTTTGATACCGGATAGCCTCCTTGCAGCCCAATTAAAGAGCTTAGAGGGGAGGTTTTTGAACAGTATAGAGTCATAACGTTTTTTTTTCCAACCAGAGATGAGGTCAAGATCATTTTCTTTCATTTTGTTAATCATAGGAAGTATCTCCTCAGGAGAATCCTGCAGGTCTGCATCCATGGTTACTACAAAATCCCCTTGAGCCTTTTTGAAACCTGCGTGCAAAGCCTGAGATTTTCCGTAATTTTTTGAAAACTGAATCCCATGTGTATTGGGATTTCTCCCACATAATTCCACAATTACTTCCCAAGAGCGGTCTGAACTTCCATCATCAATAAAGATAATTTCGTAGTTGTTTATCTCCTTTTCAAGTGACCGTATGATCCAATCGTGAAGCGTTAATATTGACTCGCTTTCGTTTAGTAATGGAATGACGATGGAAATATCCATGTAAGTATGGTTTCATCGCAAAAATATGAAATTTGTACTATTCGGGCTGAGATTTTTTAAGGATCAGTCCAACAATCAATGAAATGATAAAACCAAAAAATAGATTGAAAATGATAATGAATCCGGAAATTATGAATGGCCCTGAGAACTCTTTTTGCATGTCAAACATTTTATTCACATTCTCAATAGATATCTCGGGATCTTCCTGAAGTAACTTTTGTTTTTGATACTCGATGGATTTGTCTAAAAATTCAGGATCGAGATATATGATCAGAATTATAGTATAAATGGAGAGTATTATGGCTGAAATAAGTGAAGTACCGACCCCTGTTTTTAGTGCCTCGGACAAACTTATGTAACCATTGTTGTTTTTTTTAAAATCCCTAATTCCCCAAAAAACGATAAAAATAAAAATAACATATCCGATAGCAGATGTGGTTGTATCTCCTTGATAATGCATATCTAAGAAAAAAAGCATGAGACTGTATACAAGACTTATCCCTCCTAAAATGATGCCATAATTGAGGGCTGTTTTTGCGGTGGTTATTTTTTGATTTTCCATTAATGATTTGTTTAAATTTAGAAACTTAGGATTTTAAAGTTTGAACTTTTGTAAATTTATTTAAAAACATTAAATTCGCGTGCTATTAATACCAAAATAGTTATGAAAACTGGAATTCATCCAGAAAATTACAGACTTGTAGCTTTCAAAGATATGTCCAATGAAGACATATTTATAACAAAGTCAACCGTCGAAACTAAAGAGACAATCGAACACGATGGTGTTGAATACCCCCTTGTAAAGCTAGAAATTTCTCGTACCTCGCACCCCTATTACACAGGTAAGTCTAAATTAGTTGATACTGCAGGACGAATTGATAAGTTTAAGAACAAATACTCAAAGTTTAAAAAATAAATCCCATTTCTCTCAAAAACTCCAAAACTGTTATTTATAACTATTTTTTTTCTTCCAAACTTTTTTAAGCTTTAAATCATTGATAGGGTTGAGTGTAAGTCCTTCCACTTCTTTTTGAGTAAATCGCACCACTTGATCGTAAAAAAGGGGGACCAAAGGATGCCTACTCATGGCCAGCGAGTCCATAGTTTTGTAGTGCTTACTTCTTTTGTCCGCATCATTAATCATAAAGCTATCATAGTAATAGGAATCAAAAGTATCGTTATTAAAATGAGTATAATTAGGCCCAGATGGGCTTAAATTTTTCGAATAGAAAAGGGAAAGATAGTTCTCTGCATCGGGATAATCTGCAATCCAATTGGAGCGAAACATTTCCAATTTTCCTTGTGAGCGTGCTTTTTTTAATGTTGACGGCGGCATCACATCTACTTTAATCGAAATCCCTATTTTTTGTAATTCCCTTTGTATGTATTCACAGAGGTCGACGTAGTTTGGATCTGTGGCCAGTGTGATCCAAGCTTTTTTTCCTGTTTGTTTTTCGAAGTTTTTTACTAATGCTGCTGCCTTTTCGGGTTGATATTCCAGAAGTCGATTTTCGGGATGACCAGGGAGGCCCTTTGGAATAAAACCTTTGTCTCCTTCAAAACCAATATTATTTCTCAAATAAGTCATCATTTTTTTTCGATCAAAACCGATGTTGATTGCTTCTCTGATAGCAGGTGACTGTATGATTACCGAAGGGCTGTCCAAATAAAAACCCAAGTATTCCGTGTTCAGGTAAGGTCCTTTTTGGAGGCTTATTTTTTTTCTATATTTTTCAGATAGCTGACCTTCCTGAGTTAGTAATTCATCTTTATAGGAATTGTCTAATGAATTCAGCAAATCTAATTTTCCCTGGAGAAAAAGCATGAATTCACTTTGTTTATCGGGGACAAAAGTAATGGCGACAGCTTCTAAGTAGGGAAGGGCCTCCCCTTTTTCATCATACTCAAAATAAAGTGGATTTTTTCTCAAAACTAATTTCACATTTTCTTCCCAATTTTTAAATGCAAATGGCCCTGTTCCGATTGGATTTTTTCGAAAATCAACTCCTTTTATATTAGCTATTTCATGAGGGATTACAGAGCAATAACGCATACTAAGCAATCCTAAAAATCCAGGAAAAGGTTTTTTTAGGGTGATTGTCAATTGTCGATCATTATTCGCTTCGATTTTTTTTACATTTTGAAGGACCCAACCTCCTGGGGATGCCAGTTGAGGATCTAAAAGCCTTTTTAGACTGTAAACAAAATCTGAGGCAGTTACACTCCGTGTTTTCTTGTTTCCAAAGCCAGGATGCTTGTGAAAATAGACATCCTCTCTTATTTTAAACTCGTATACCAAACCATCTGCCGAAACATTCCATTGTTCAGCAACATCGGGAATAACCTCCAAATTGTCATTTAGTTGAACTAGCCCATTGAATAAATGTGTGGTAGCCCAAATGTTTTCTAAGTTTCTTGAAAAAGCAGGATCTAATGAAGTGATGTTGCCATCCTCATTGTAACGAAAGACCAAATGTGAGCGATCTGCCTGCGGCTCTATTGAACAACCAATCTCGCTAATGAAGAGTAAAAGTATACCCAGACGGTATATTGCGGGTAAATAGTGTTGTTGAATTGACAAGTCTAAACATTGTATATTTACCACAAATTACAACTTTTTTAATTCAATTAGATGACGGGGTATGCAAACAAGTTAATGTATAAATCTTCAAAACCAAGGGTAGCTTTTTACACTTTGGGTTGTAAGCTGAATTTTTCAGAAACAGCAACCATTTCAAGAGATTTTGATTCAGAACGTTATCAGCAGGTTGCCTTTGATTCGCCAGCCGAGGTTTATGTTATCAATACTTGTTCAGTAACCGATAATGCAGATAAAAAATTTAAAGGACTCGTTAGAAAAGCCTTAAAACAAAATTCCAATGCATTTATTGCTGCAATAGGTTGTTATGCACAGCTTCAGCCAGAGGCATTGGCAGAAATTGATGGTGTTGATTTGGTTTTGGGAGCTACCGAAAAGTTTAAACTGATCGACTATCTTGGAGATTTGACCAAAAAAAAATTAGGAACAGTTCACTCCTGCGAAATTGCTGAGGCCAATTACTACGAAAGTTCCTACTCATTTGATGATCGCACCCGCGCATTTCTCAAAGTACAGGATGGCTGTGATTACAAATGTACCTATTGTACTATTCCAAGAGCACGGGGAATTTCAAGAAGCGATTCATTGGAAAATATCATCAAACAGGCACTGGAAATTACTAAGAGAGGAATTAAGGAAATTGTACTGACTGGCGTCAATATTGGGGATTACGGTAAAGGGGAGTTTGGCAATAAAAAACACGAAAATACTTTTTTGGACTTGATTGTTGCTCTTGATAAAATCGAGGCTTTGAAAAGAATCAGAATATCCTCCATTGAGCCCAATTTATTGACAGATAAAGTAATTGAGTTTGTTTCCCAGAGTAGGGCTTTTGTCCCTCATTTCCATTTGCCCCTACAAAGCGGTAATGATGAGGTTTTAAAAAAAATGAAAAGGAGGTATTTGAGTGATTTGTATCGGGATAGACTGATAAGAATTAAAAGTTTGATGCCCCAAGCTTGTGTTGGAGGAGATGTGATTGTTGGATTTCCCGGTGAAACCGATACTGCATTTTTGGAAACCTATTCTTTTTTAACTGATTTGGATATTTCTTATTTGCATGTTTTCTCATACTCTGAAAGACCCCACACTCAGGCGATAAGTCTACCTGGGGTAGTTCCAACTAATACTCGTAAAAAAAGAAGTAAAATGTTAAGGGGATTGTCTGCAAAAAAAAGACGTGCATTTTATGAAAGTCAGTTGGGAACAACTGTAAAAGTCTTATTCGAAAATGAAAATAAAAGGGGCTATATTACAGGTTTTAGTGAAAATTATATAAAAGTTAGGGCTCCATGGAATCCAGGATTGGTAAACAAGATTTTTAAGGTGACTCTCCAATCAATAGACCAGGATGGATTTGTGAGGTTTAAAAAAGACCTAAAGTTTAATTCCGACAGGTAAAAGAGATTTGTATGACTTATTACGTCTCACAAATCCTGCAATCTTTGGTGAAGTGGGAACTACTTTAAGGTTTTTTTCTGAAATAAATTCTAAAACACTTTTAATGAAACTCTCTTCAAATTCAATATCATTAACATCTACGGGGATAACGATTTTGGTGAGGAAAATTTTTCTTTCTTGCTCGGCATATTCAATTCTTGCCAGCGACCCATTTACTACGGTTTCGAATTGTCTCAGGAATTCATTGTTTTGTAATTCAACTTGATACATAACAACTTTTACTAATTTGGTTTAATTAATAAAGAATAAAAATTTGATCGATTATTTAAACATGGGAAGGCAAAATTAAAGATTTTTTGAGTAATTGACAATAATAAATAGTAAAAGATAATGATGGAATCAATATATCTTATGCCAGGAATGGGCGCAAATCCAAAAATTTTCGAGTTTTTAGATCTGCCAAATAAATTTCAAGTTAAATTTCTTTCATGGATTCCTCCGAGAAATAATGAAACCCTCGATCATTATTCCAAAAGAATGAGTGAAAGAATTAAGCACAAAAATCCAATACTCATCGGTGTATCCTTCGGGGGCGTTTTGGTCCAAGAAATGGCAAAGTACATTGACTGTAGGAGAATCATTATTATTTCCAGTATAAAATCTAATAGGGAATTACCCAAACACATGAGACTTGCCAAATTAACTAATGCCCATAAATTAATACCTACAAAATGGATTACAAATATTGAAACATTTGCAGCTTTTGTCTTTGGCAAAGGAATCCAGCTCCGCATAGAAAACTATCAAAGGTATCTCTCGGAAAGAGATCCTGAATATCTCAATTGGGCCATTGATCGATTGGTTAAATGGAATAAATGTATCCCTATCCCCGGTATTATTCATATCCATGGGGCACAAGACTCAGTTTTTCCTTTAAAAAACATTCAAGATCCATTTATCAAAATATCGGGAGATCATGCTATTATTCTTACCAAAAGTGAGTGGTTTAATATAAATCTTCCCAAAATCATAAATGAAAACTTGGTAGATTAATGATATTTGAGATAATTTAATACCATGAAACACAAAATTATTCCATTGTTATGGAGTGGTCTCGCTTCTATTCTTTTGGTTTTGATTACAGGTTTTGTATTTAAAATTGAAGGTTTTACTGCTCTAAAAAGTTACGGGGAGGAGCCCACTTATAAAGTTTACGCTTTAGATTTACCGGATACTCTTAGCTTTGCTGGTGAAAAAGTTCCTCTTCATTCCCCAGACCTAAGAGAACGCCTGGATAGGGAGTTGTTGGTTAATACCTATTGGCAATCCAATATGATGCTGTTACTTAAACGCGCCAACAAATATTTTCCTACAATAGAAAAAATTCTAATTGAAGAAGGTGTCCCTATTGACTTTAAATATTTATCAGTAATTGAAAGTGGACTTGAAAATGTGGTTTCACCAGCGGGGGCGAAAGGTTTTTGGCAAATTATGAGAAATACCGGAAGAGAATATGGATTAGAAGTCAATTCCAATGTAGATGAGAGAAATCATATAGGCTTTTCAACAAAAATGGCTGCTAGGTACTTAAAAAAGGCAAAAGACAAATTTGGATCTTGGACTCTTGCTGCAGCCTCATATAACCTTGGGATGTCGGGTATTCAGAGAAATCTTAACCTTCAAAAGGTGGAAAGCTATTTTGACTTACGGTTGGGTCAAGAAACCAGCCGTTACGTTTTTAGGATTCTTGCAGTAAAAGAAATCATCGAAAACCCATCAAAATACGGCTATATTTTTGAGGATAGCGATTTATATTATTCTGTTCCAGTTCATTATCACGGATTAGATACTGCTATTTCAAACCTAACAACTTTTGCCCAAAAAATGGGGGTAAATTACAAAATACTTAAAATTCATAATCCGTGGTTGTTACAAAATCATCTGAACAACAGATCCAGGAAGTATTATGAGATTGCCATTCCCGAGAAAGGGTATTATTAAATGCGTTTCATCTGCTGCTGCATCATCTTAACTTGATCGGTCAACATACCATGTTTATCCAATTTTTTTGCTTCTGCCAAAAGCAAAGTGGCCTCTCTTTTTCTTCTTTTTTGCATCATGATTCCTGCCAAGCTCATTTTTGCCATTGCCATATCATGTTTCATTGAAAGCCCTAATTGGATTGCCTTCTTAAAGTGCTTTTCAGCTATAGTGAGATTATTTTGAGATTGTATTATCCCATGCAGATAGTAAAAATAACCTTGTTGCTTTCTGACTAAAGAGCTTTTTGGGTTTTTTATCTTGTTGAGCCATCTTTCTGTTCCTGAAAAATCTTGTTTTCTTAACCTGAGAAATGCAAGGAAAATCATTTCATTTTTAAAATAAAGCAACACCATGATTCCTGATAAAAGGGTCAAAAAGATTCCATTACCAATGTAATTTTCATAAAATTCGTAACATCCAATCAATAGGGTGGTTAAGGCCAAAATGAGTTTAATTATTTTTGGAAACATACAAAATATATTTTGGGTTCGAAGTTAATAAGAATCCGTTTAAAACCACTTGTGTAAGAAAAAAGATGTTGTATATTTGCCCGACTTTAAAATCAGACATTTTAAAAGATGAAAAGGACTTTCCAACCCTCTAGACGAAAAAGGAGAAATAAGCACGGATTCCGGGAGAGAATGGCAACAGCCAATGGAAGAAAAGTTCTTGCCAATAGAAGGACTAAAGGTAGAAAGAAAATTTCTGTATCTTCTGAGCCCCGCCACAAAAAATGATAATAAAAAAACAAAATTTAAGGGTGTTATTCTATTTTGAATAACACCTTTTTTTTTATATTAAAAAAAAATTACAAAATATAATTTATGCCTAAAAGACCTGAGATTAAGAGTATTTTAATTATTGGATCAGGCCCTATAATTATTGGTCAAGCCTGTGAATTTGACTACTCAGGAACCCAAGCTTTACGGTCCATTAGAGAAGACGGAATTGAAACTATTTTGATCAATTCTAACCCCGCAACGATCATGACTGACCCCTCCATGGCGGATCATGTTTACTTAAAACCGTTAACAACAAAATCCATAATAGAAGTTCTTAAAATACACAAAGTAGATGCTGTACTTCCAACAATGGGAGGACAAACTGCACTAAATCTGTGTATAGAGGCAGATGATAAAGGAATTTGGGAAGATTTTGATGTTGAAATTATAGGGGTTGATATCGAGGCAATTAACATTACGGAAGATAGAGATCGTTTTAAAAAATTACTTAAAACCATAGATATACCTGTTGCCCCCGCCGAAACAGCAACTTCTTTTCTTAAAGGAAAAGAAATTGCACAAAAATTTGGTTTTCCATTAGTTATACGTCCATCTTTTACACTTGGCGGAACAGGTGCTTCTTTTGTTCATCAAGCAGATGAATTCGAAGAATTATTAACAAGGGGTTTGGAGGCTTCTCCCATACATGAAGTATTGATTGACAAGGCCCTTTTGGGTTGGAAAGAATATGAGTTAGAACTTTTGAGAGATAAAAATGACAATGTTGTAATCATTTGTACTATAGAAAACATGGATCCTATGGGTATACATACTGGCGATTCAATAACAGTTGCTCCGGCTATGACCCTGTCTGATACTGCTTTCCAGCGCATGCGAGATATGGCTATCAAAATGATGAGAAGTATTGGAGATTTTGCAGGTGGCTGTAATGTTCAGTTTGCTGTCAGTCCAGACGAAAAAGAGGATATTATTGCCATTGAGATCAATCCTAGAGTCTCTCGTTCTTCAGCACTGGCCTCAAAAGCCACAGGATATCCCATTGCCAAAGTTGCGGCAAAACTTGCCATAGGCTACTCTTTGGATGAATTAGAAAATCAAATTACCCAATCAACCTCTGCGCTTTTTGAACCTACACTGGATTATGTTATTGTAAAAATTCCACGATGGAATTTTGATAAATTTGAAGGCTCTGATCGTAAACTCGGATTACAAATGAAGTCCGTTGGAGAAGTTATGGGAATTGGAAGATCCTTTCAAGAAGCATTGCACAAAGCTACACAATCGCTTGAGATCAAACGTAATGGTTTAGGTGCTGATGGTAAAGGTTACATCGAATACGATCAAGTCATTGAGAAATTAACTAACGCAAGTTGGGATAGAGTTTTTGTAATATATGACGCCATCCAGATGGGAATACCACTTAGCAGGATACACGAAATTACCAAAATTGATATGTGGTTCTTGAGACAATACCAGGAGCTTTATGAGTTGGAAAAAGAAATTTCCAAGTTTAATATTGATAACATAGATAAATCAATGCTTTTGGAAGCGAAACAAAAAGGTTTTGCCGATCGACAAATTGCTCATATGCTAGATTGCCTTGAGAGTGAAGTAAATAAGAAAAGAGTAAAAATGGGCATAAAGAGGGTTTATAAACTAGTGGATACTTGCGCTGCAGAGTTTTCAGCCTCTACACCATATTATTATTCCACCTTTGAAGAAAAAATGCAACTAAAAGATGGGGAACCTTTCAGTGAAAACGAGAGTAAAGTCAGTGATCGTAAAAAAATCATTGTTTTAGGATCAGGACCCAATAGAATAGGACAGGGCATTGAATTTGACTACTGTTGTGTCCACGGAGTTTTGGCTTCCTCTGAGTGTGACTACGAAACCATTATGATCAACTGCAATCCTGAAACTGTTTCAACTGATTTTGATATTGCGGATAAACTTTATTTCGAACCTGTTTTTTGGGAACATATCTATGATATCATTGAGCACGAAAAACCAGAAGGGGTTATTGTTCAGTTAGGGGGACAAACTGCACTTAAATTAGCTGAAAAACTTGATAGATATGGCATCAAGATTATAGGTACCAGTTTTAAGTCGTTAGACTTGGCTGAGGATCGAGGAAGCTTTTCTACTTTGCTAAAAGACAATGACATTCCTTATCCAGAGTTTGGGGTGGCAGAAACAGCAGAGCAAGCACTTTCTTTAGCCGATGAACTTGACTTTCCTATTTTGGTGAGACCTTCATATGTATTGGGAGGTCAGGGAATGAAAATTGTAATCAATAAAGAAGAGCTGGAAACCCATGTGGTGGATTTGCTCAGAAAAATTCCGAACAACAAGCTTTTATTAGACCATTATTTGGATGGAGCCATTGAGGCTGAAGCCGATGCCATTTGCGATGGGGAAAATATATACATCATCGGAATTATGGAGCATATCGAACCTTGTGGAATACATTCCGGAGATTCCAATGCTACACTTCCTGTTTTCAATTTGGGAGAATTTGTGATGCAACAAATAAAAGATCATACCCACAAAATTGCACTGGCCCTAAAAACTAAAGGTTTGATCAACATTCAGTATGCTATTAAAAATGACAAGGTTTATGTAATTGAGGCCAACCC
>CAJWAY010000026.1 GCA_913020685.1 uncultured Flavobacteriaceae bacterium | reverse complement strand
GTTGACCTAAATAATTATGCTGCCTGGTGGGAATGGAAACCTAAGGCTAATTGGAGGCAACCGCGAGGAAAAGGTAGTTCAATCCAAGGGAAAGAGGATCACCCTGTAGTTCACGTTTCATGGGAAGATGCCAATGCATACGCAAAATGGGCAGGTAAAAGACTTCCTACGGAGGCTGAATGGGAATGGGCTGCTCGTGGAGGACTCAAAGACAAAAAATACCCCTGGGGAGATGAAGAAATTTCAACCGGTTCTGTAAAGGCAAACAGTTGGGATGGTTCATTTCCCTTCCGAAATACTAATAAAGACCTATTCTTTTACACTGCTCCAGTCAAGTCATTCGAATCCAATGGATACGGTTTATACGATATGGCAGGAAACGTATGGGAGTGGTGTTTGGATTGGTATAACTTCGATTACTATAAAACCTTAAAGGGAAAAATATCAACCAATCCTAAAGGGCCTGAGAAGAGTTACGACCCTTACAATCCCTACATCGCTCAAAGAATTATACGCGGCGGGTCTTTTTTATGCAACGACAACTATTGCTCTGGCTATCGGGTTGCTTCTAAGATGAAATCTTCCCCTGATACAGGATCACAACACACCGGTTTCCGATGTGTTAAGGATATTTAAATATTTCCTTTTTTCATTTCCTCAAAGGCATGATTATCAGCCCTGGCCGTCAAAGCCATAAAAGTGAGGGAGGAATTTTCAGTTGAAGTTGAAGTCATACAAGCACCATCTTTTACGAAAAGGTTTTTACAATTGTGCATTCGGTTCGATTTATTTAAAAGATATTCTTGACCGCTTATCAATGCCCGATTACTTTTATTCCTGCTCTAAGAAAGTTTGGAGATTTATTTTATTAGACGCAACAGATATTACATACTTTTCCAACTCATTGCATGATCTCAAAATCCAAGATTTAGATTTATATTTAAAGAATACAAAAGGCCAGTCAAATAGTTATTATTGATATAGTGCAATTGGAAAAACACAACAAAACAAGCTAAAACAAGAATTAGAAAATGCAGATATATTAGGTCAAAAAGTTATTCTTTTTCTCATATGCCCGTAAGGCCTAATGACAATCCTCATAATTTGTAAAATGATCATGAAATTATAGATATATTCGAGGATAGCTCCAATGTTGTAACGTTTATAAATGGCTAAATCATTCTGAAGGATATGATTTCAAAAACAAAATATACTACATCACCATATTTGGAATGGTAGACACTATGGTTAGCTGCTATGGAATACTTGAATTTACAGGGATATTTTGGTGTTAAAAGGCTTCGGAAATCAAAAAACTATGGAGTTAAAATGTAAATAAATGGTGTGTGTTATTTGTAATTTACAAAAAGAAACACAAAACAGAAATTAATAAACGCTTTGTACCTCGGGTGGGAATCGAACCCACACTCCCGAAAGAACTGGATTTTGAATCCAGCGCGTCTACCAGTTCCGCCACCGAGGCAATTTGATTTGAGTACTTAATCAGGGCACAAAAATAAAAAAATAATTTAGCCTTAATTAAAAAATTACCAATAAGGTAAAGCATTATTTTATTTTTAAATTTGCGTATATCTATTTCTTATGGAAACTCCCGCAAAAATTTTCACTTGTAGACAAAGTGTAAACCTAGGTAAAGCAATTGCCGATCATTTTGGAATTGAAATTGGAAAGGTCAACTTTTCAAGTTATAGCGATGGTGAGTTTCAACCTTCATTTGAAGAATCTGTTCGAGGCGCTAGGATTTTTATTGTAGGCTCCACCCACCCTTCCTGCGAAAACTTGATGGAAATGCTCTTGATGCTTGATGCTGCAAAACGTGCTTCTGCCCGACATATTACTGCAGTTATGCCCTATTTTGGTTGGGCAAGGCAAGACCGAAAAGACAAGCCTAGAGTTCCTATTGGGGCTAAATTGATTGCAAAATTACTAGAGTCAGCAGGAGCTACGCGAATCATCACCATGGACTTACATGCAGATCAAATCCAAGGGTTTTTTGAAAAACCTGTGGATCACCTATTTGCCTCAACAATTTTCCTCCCTTATATCAATTCATTAAAACTGTCTGATTTAACGATTGCCTCACCCGATATGGGTGGCTCTAAACGTGCCTATGCCTATTCAAAATTTCTTAGTAGTGAAGTTGTGATCTGTTACAAGCAGAGAGAAAAATCCAATATAATTTCCCACATGGAACTCATAGGAAACGTTGAAGGCAAAAATGTGGTCCTGGTAGATGACATGGTTGATACGGCTGGAACTCTAACTAATGCGGCTGATTTGATGAAAAAACGCGGTGCGATATCTGTTCGTGCCATATGCACCCACGCATTGCTTTCAGGTAATGCATATGAAAAAATTGATGGCTCACAACTCGAAGAATTGATAGTTACTGATTCTATTCCTCCAAAAGTTAGTCACCCTAAAGTAAAAGTATTATCTTGCGCCCCATTATTTGCTGAGGTAATGAAAAATGTTCATTACAATCAGTCTATAAGTTCAAAATTTGTTATGTAAAATCAATTTCATGAAATCGATTACTATTAAAGGATCTAAAAGAGAAAGCGTAGGCAAGGTCGCAACCAAAGCCCTACGTAATGCTGATAAAGTTCCCTGCGTATTGTATGGAGGAGAAAACCCACTACATTTTTCCGCAAATGAACTTGATTTCAGCAAACTAGTCTATACACCAAATGCACATACTGTTATACTGGACATCAATGGAGATCAAAAAATAAATGCAATCCTACAAGATATTCAATTTCACCCAGTTAGCGATAAAATTTTGCATGTCGATTTCTATCAGTTGTCTGATGACAAAGAGGTGAACATGGAAATACCTGTTGTCATGGAGGGGTCTGCACCGGGAGTAATGATTGAGGGAGGTGCCTTGATCATCAGCAAACGTAAACTAAAGGTAAGAGCACTTCCCAAAAATTTACCTGATGTTATTACTGTTAACATTTCCTCACTCAATCTGGGGGATAAAATTTCAACTGCTGATTTGGATAGCGAAGATTTCACCATTCTCCATCCTGATAATACAGTGGTATGTAAAGTAAGAATCTCTAGAGCCTCTATGAGCCTTGAAGAGGAGTTAGAAGAACAAGAAGATGAAACTACTGAAGAAACAGAAACTTCAGCAGAGGGAGAAAGCAGTTCTGGAGAGGAATAAATAATCTCAATCAATTACACTAAAAAGCATCTTTATAGTAGATGCTTTTTTTAATTTTATGAAATGCTATTCAAGTGGCTTTTTGGTAGTGCAGAACCTATTGACATGACTAAATACTTGATTGTAGGTTTAGGAAATGTAGGAGATGAATACCTCGAGACGCGACACAACATAGGTTTCGAAGTAATTGATTTTTTGGCAAACAGTTTTGAGGTCCAATTAACCGATGTTAAATTGGGCGCAATGGGAAGTTTTAACCACAAAGGCAAAAAAATCATTCTCCTAAAACCTTCAACATTAATGAATCGTAGTGGAAAATCGGTCAGGTATTGGGCTTTGAGGGAAAAAATAGCCCTGCAAAACATACTAATCGTCACAGACGATCTTCACCTTCCGTTTTCTTTGCTGCGACTCAAAGGAAAGGGAAGGGATGGGGGTCACAACGGCCTTAAAGATATCGAATCCCAACTTAATACCACTTATTATTCGAGACTACGTTTTGGAATCAAGACTGAAGAAAAAACATTCAATCAGGTAAACTTTGTTTTGGGTAAATTCACCAAAAAAGAAATGGAAATAGTCAACAAAAAACTACCCCAATGCATAGATATTATTATTTCTTTTACCCAATTGGGCTTGGAGAGAACCATGAGTAAATTCAATACCAAAGCTCCTAAGGAGACGTCTTGAAAATTCCTACTGAAGAATGGGAAACATTTTCTTGCTTATCTATTGTAGTAATTTTCCAATAATAATATTGATCATGGTTCAAATTAGCAGAAAAGCTATTGTTCGTTATATTTTCTGCGACTACCTTTAAATCATCAGGGTCATCTCCTAAATAAACATCATAACTTTCTATATCGTTATCTAAATCAACCGCCTCCCATCTAAGAGTAAAAGCACCATTCTCTAGGCTAATCTGTGAATTGTTTTCCGGACTCAAAAGTTTTGCTGGAAAAGGGAAATAACTGCTGGTTGAGAGCCCCTCCAAATAAAAAGTCCAAACTTCACTTTTGGTTATGTTCTCTGTTCGTTCAGACTGAGAGTTGACCCACCAAGAATATTGTTTTCCCCTGTCCAAAACAACAGTTGAAGTAAAGCGTATTGTGCGTTTTTTTTGGTCCACATTGGTTAAAATGTCTCTGACCACCAACTCATATTCATCAGTATGATCTGCTTTTTGCCAACTAAAGTTAACTTGACTCTTTTGGTTATTCAACACTGTTGCAGTATTGCATTTATCATTATTCACAGGGCCGATCAAAATGGCTGGTTTAGGATCTGGGATAACTTCTTTTTTGCATCCCACTGACAACAATACAAACAAAAACATATACCTTTTCATCAATTCTTCAAGAGTTTCAAATTTTCTATTCTATCCGCGGAAATCACCCGAATAAAGTATAAACCTGGAGGAAAATGATCTACTGGAATTTGATAGCTTCTTTTTAATGGATTTAGAATAACTTCTTTACTGAATAAAAGATTTCCGTCTAAATTGAATAATAAAATATTCGCTTTTAAAGCTTGTCCGCCTATAGATATATTAACTATTTCTGAAGTAGGGTTAGGATAGACGCTAGAATCTTTAGCCACATAAATTTCTCTGATCAACCTACTCTGACAACTTAAATCTGAGCTAACCTCAAGCCTGTTATGGCCAGCCGTTAAGGGTAGGCGATGCCTTCCCGTCTTTAAATTATAATTATTACCATTGAGACGAAGGTGATAGTTTTCTCCACCTGATAATTCTACAGTTACCGTCAAATCAACTTCGTTAATTTGTGTAGTAAGGCCGAGTGGATCTGGATCATACAATTCCGTAGTATAACACCTTTCAAAATTTGTATTGCTGGGGGAGCGAACACAAATTGAGTAATTTCCCTTAGCTAGATTAGGAATTTTCAACTCATTTTGATTTGAAAATGATTTTTCAATTCTCAAATCATTGGGTCCATTTAAGATGAGTTTATAATCAAAAAATGCAATAGCTGATATAGAAATGGAACCATTATTTTTTCCACTACAGGTTGGATTTGACTTCTTCAAACTAAAATTATCGTTTGAGTATAGATCACATACATCTCCCAGGCCGTCACCATTAGAATCGGATTGATCTGCATTCGAAATGCTGGGGCAATTATCAAGGTTATCAGATACACCATCATTGTCAGAATCCAAAACAACATTACCTCTATAACAAACGGTGATAGAGAATGAATTCACAAAACCTACAATAGAATCATCATATTGGTCCTGAACCTCAAGTTTCCATCTACCTTTTAAATTTTTACCGTACAACAATGATAGATCTCCTTGGGGTCTATACCTCCCTGTAAAAGGGGGCACTGCAAAAACAACTGGGTTAGAGGACTCTTGATCAAATACAGTATCTATATAGTCATTCTGATTATCACCTAAATTTTGGGCTAATTTGATTCTAGTGTTGTCGGGAGCAACTAAATATAGAGAGATGTCCCCAATATATCCGTGATCTATTGTTAAATTAACATCAAGATCTTGGACTATTGCCTGATCGTATATATCTAGATTCACATCCGTGGTTTTCACTATGCTTCCAATCGCATCGTTAATTTGAACAGGCAATTCCTCAACATTATAGGTTTTACAATTGACTGTATAGGTCCTAAAATTTCCAGCTTCAGAATAGCCCCCTTCTCCACAACTGTTTATAGGCTTAACCCGCCAAAAATAGACATTACTAAAATCCAAATTCTCTAAACTTGTTGATGTTGAAAATACAGTTTTAGAATGCGTTAAACTCGAAAAAGTTTCTGATTTGGAAACTTCAATTCTATATTCAGTTGCGTTTTGATGAGCAGTCCAACTGAGGCTTACCGTTCTACTTTGTTCTTGTTCTGGATTGACAGGAGTCAACAGGTCAATTCCCTGAAAATTATCTTCTCTAATTTTTAACTCCAAATTGATGGAACGGCTCAGATTCTGTCCCTCTGCTCTTAAAGTCACTACCAAATCCTGCGGAGGAAGGTTGTTAAAACCGGAAATATTTATTGTTCCAGATGAGTCTGCATTAGTGAGCTGGGGGTTTGAAAACTGAGCTGAAAGGGCTGAGGGAAGTTCGATAAAACTCAAACTAACGCTTTGATCGGCTTCCGAAAAAACATCAAATTCAAAGGCAAAAGTCACGTCGTCTTGACAAGCCTCCTGGTCATAACTATCGAAGGTCAAAACAAAAGGAGCAGATATGATTTCAATATCGTTAGAATTTACAGCAAAATAAATGGAATTGTCAGGTACAATTTTGATCCTTACCCTGTCAGAGCTTATCCCTCCCGGGACTGTGATTACCTCCTCTCCGTCGTTGGGTGTTGAGGAAAGTAAGCGTATTTCGAAGTTAGCTCCCCCGTCTGTGGATAAAAATACGGAGACAAATTTTGTTTCTATAGGGGCCATATCAGTTTGTGCAACATCCCAGGTCAAAATTTGTTTAGTTCCTGCTTCCCAAAGTATACCCTCATGATTTTGAGAAGTCATTTTAAAGGGGCCCGCATCAGATATAAAATTAAGTGCTTTGATATCGAAAGCCATTCTACCAGAACCACCGATGGATGCAGGAAAACGATCTCTTGCTGTAACAGCCCATGTCATTGTTCTGTCGACTAAAGAAACAGTTTCCCATTGCCCATCTATTTGAGGATTGTAAACAGTCAAATTTCCCTCTAGAACGGCACTCATTTCGGGAATAACTCTGTTAGGACTGATGGAAGGCGGCATTGATCTTGCTTGAGCTCCCAAATGATTGTATGGTCCGAAATTGTAAATATCCACCTGACCCGAATCCAATTGTTCCCAACAATAATATAATGAATCCCCTTCTGGATCAGAACCAACTGCTTTTAGCTCATAGGCTGTTCCCACTGGTAGGGTGTAGTCTCTGTTGGCAGAAACAGTGGGAATTTGATTTTCATTGGTAATCGACGAATAACAGGTTTTTTCATCAGTATAGTCGTTGATGTTCTGAATGCTGTAATAATGAAAATAAGGGTCACTATGCAGCTGAACATTATCCAAACCTACGATCCCGGCGTACCCCATTATAGTCGAACCGCTTCCGGGTTCTGCGCTGAATCCCTCAAACTCATTATTGTGAGAAAAAGTATGAAAGGCTCCAAATTGATGCGCAATTTCATGAGTCACATAGTCAATATCAAAATGATCATTTAGATGAGGGTCATTAGCGGTGCCCTGGAAAGAGTGTGCACTAAAAGCCCCTCCTTTAATCCCATTTTGACAAACACTACCCACAGTACCAGCGTTTCCATTTCCTCCATTATTGACATATGCAAACAGATGGCCCACATCATAATTCTCAGCTCCAAATATTTCATCCAAAGTTTCTTGAGCCTGAGTATTTAAGTCATTCGTGTAAGGATCAGTTTCAACATTTGGAAAAATCAAATCAAGTCCTGTGACCAATTCCAGATGGATTCCCAATTCTGTTTCAAAGACTTCGTTAACCCTATTAATCGTGCTAACCACAGCTGCATATGCATCCTCCTTATTCGTTCCATTGGAAGGATCATCGTCCCCCCAAAAAGAGGTATAGCCTCCCGTTGTCGAAATCGCCAGTCTAAAGGTTTTTATAACTCCAGAATTTACTTTTCTAAAACTATTTCGATCATTACTAGACAAGGTTAAATCTTTCCAATTGTCCTTTAAAGAAGTGGAACAATTAAAACCGTCAGGGGTACTTTGCACAGATCGTTTGTAGGAAATATAGCGGTTTTTTTGGCCTACTAAAGGCTGTAAAAACCAACTTTCACCACTTGGATTACGTATCCAAGCATTGATTCCTGTAGGTGTGTAAGAAAGTCTAATATTTATATTAGGGCGTTCTAGGCTTCTTCCAACATAAGTTCTAATTTCAGGGAATACTTCTTGTAGTTCGGGAGATAATACGTCTGTTTTTTCGAGTTCAAACTCTTCCTCTTCTCCGTATTCATTTGGTAAAACCATTTTTACCTGATCTTTACCTGCCAAAAAACTGGTCCCTTCCAAATTGGTCAATTTATTTTGGAATGCGGCTGCATCAAAATCCATTACTAAGCGTCCTTTGTCATCAGAAATAGACAGATGTTCAACTGGATTATCTGAAGCTAATGACCAAAATTGCTGTGCATTGGTACCCGACAAACCAATGAATATTATCATCAATAAAAAAAGACAAAAACGATATATTGTCAAAATCAGGTTTTTTTGTTTCTTAATTTAAAAAAACAATGTTAAACCTGAAGCATTTTAGGTGTACTTTTGATAAATATCAAAATTTTAAGATGGAGGTCATCCATAACATTAGTAATTACTCCCCCAAAAAACCCTCAGTAGTTACCATTGGAACATTTGATGGAGTTCATATTGGACATCAAAAAATAATTCGTGATTTAGTTTCAGAGGCCAGAAGTAAGGATTTAAGTGCTATAGTATTAACTTTTTCTCCTCATCCTAGAATGGTTTTACAAAAAGATACCCAACTTAAAATGATTGACACTTTAGAGGAAAAGAGTCAACTTTTGGAAATAATGGGAGTCGAAATACTAATAGTCCAACCCTTTACACAAGAGTTTTCCAGGCTAACAGCCACAGAATTTACCAGAGACATTTTGGTCAATGGCCTAAACATTTCAAAGCTAATTATAGGATATGATCACAGATTTGGAAGAAACCGAGAGGCTAACGTTGAGGATCTAAAACACTTTGGTTTAGACTACAATTTTACGGTTGATGAGATTCCAGCCCAAGATATAGCGTCCATAGCGGTGAGCTCCACCAAAGTGAGAAATACCATATTGGCAGGAGAGATTGAAAAAACTAACCAATATTTAGGTAGACCCTTTTCACTCAATGGGTCCATTGTTAAAGGGGACAAAATAGGTAGAAAAATTGGTTATCCAACCGCCAATTTAGACATTAAAGAGAAACACAAACTTAGGCCTAAAAATGGCGTTTACCTCGTTCAAAGTCAATTGAATAACATAAAATATTTTGGAATGATGAATATTGGAAAACGCCCTACAGTCTCTGGGAAAAAAATCCAAATCGAAATTTATTTTTTCGATTTTGAAGGTGACCTTTATGGAAATAAATTAAAAATTGAGCTGTTGGAAAAAATAAGAGATGAACAAAAATATGAATCACTTGAGAGATTGGGAAATCAACTCAGTATCGACCAAAAAAGCTGTCAAAAATTAATTCCAAAATACCTTTAAATTTGAATTAATCCATTCGTTTCTTCTAACTTTACTCCGAAATAAAAACTCATGTTACCGCTTTCATACCTGAGAGAACATACCGAAAAAATCAAAGAAGGACTGGCCAAAAGAAATTTCCCGCATCCAGAGCTGGTCGACAAGTTGCTTGAAACAGACCAGAAAAGGAGATCACTTCAAAGCCAATTAGATGAAACCCTTTCCAAAAGCAATCAACTGGCCAAAGAAATTGGAATCCTTTTTAAATCAGGACAAGACGAAAAAGCCAGTGTATTAAAATCGAAAACAGCCGAGTTAAAATCCACTGGAAAAGTTCTACAAGAGCAACTTCAAAATCTTGAAGTGGCTCTTTTGTCCATCCGAACTCAAATTCCTAATATCCCTGATGAAAGTGTTCCATCAGGGAACTCGGAAAATGACAATGAAGAGGTATTTAGCGCTGGCAGCATTCCTAACTTAAAGGAGAATGCGCTTCCCCACTGGGAATTGGCCGCACAATACGATTTGATTGATTTTGACTTGGGCAGTAAAATTACCGGAGCCGGATTCCCGGTTTATAAAGGTAAAGGTGCCAAACTCCAGAGGGCTCTTATTCAATACTTTTTGGACAAAAATACCGCTGCCGGTTATACCGAATTTCAAGTACCCCACTTGGTGAACGAAGATTCAGGATTCGGAACCGGGCAGTTGCCCGACAAAGAAGGTCAGATGTACCATATCCCTGAAGACGGACTCTACCTCATCCCCACAGCGGAGGTACCCTTGACTAATCTCTTAAGAAACCAACTATTAGAGGCCAAAGACCTGCCCATCTGTATGACCGGATATACTCCATGTTTCAGGCGAGAAGCTGGAAGTTATGGTGCCAATGTCAGGGGACTCAACCGACTTCATCAATTTGATAAGGTAGAAATTGTAAGGTTTGAAGAACCACAAAATTCCAGAGCAGCATTGGATCAAATGGTAGACCACGTCAAAAGTATTTTGGAAGAATTGGAACTCCCCTACCGCATATTAAAACTCTGCGGGGGCGATCTCGGTTTTACCGCCGCACTGACCTTCGATTTTGAAGTCTACTCCACCGCCCAAAAAAGATGGTTAGAAATAAGCTCTATTTCTACCTTCAAAAGCTTTCAGTCAGAACGATTGCAACTGCGATACAAAGATAGGAATGGAAAAAAACAAGCTGTTCATACCCTCAACGGAAGCTCACTGGCATTACCCAGAGTGATAGCAGGCTTGCTTGAAAATCATCAGACCCCCGATGGTATTAAATTACCAAAAGTATTAGTTCCATACACAGGTTTTGAAATAATCAACTGATCGGATGATACTATATAATGTCACATGCAATGTGGCGCCAGAAGTCGAAAATCAATGGCTGGAATGGGTCGATCTTCAACTTAATAATATTTCTAAATCTGAAAATATAAGTGGCACCTCCATTCTAAAGCTCAATACTAATAGCCCAACAGAGGAGGCTGTCTATGCCCTTCAGTATCAAATCAAAGACCACAATACACTTGAGAACTTTTTAAATAACGAAGACAAAACTCTAAAAGATCGAATCAAGATGGATTTTGGTGAAGCGGTGCTGCATTTCAGCAGTCAGCTCGAAATCATAAAAAAATACCAATGAAAGCCGTTTCTCCTAAAAAAAAAATTGGACAACATTTTTTGAATGATCTAAATATCGCTCAAAAAATTACGGATTTACTTCAACATCAAAACTGTGACAACATCCTCGAAATAGGCCCCGGTATGGGTGTACTTACCCAATTCTTGATCCCAAAAATCAAAAATCTTAAATTGGTTGAAATTGATACAGAATCCGTAACCTTCCTTAACCAAAAATATCCTGAGTTACAAAAAAATACACTCAACGAAGATTTTCTTAAAATGGACCTCTCCAAAACCTTTGATGGCCAAAAATTTGGCATTATAGGAAACTTCCCTTACAACATTTCAAGTCAAATCGTATTCAAAGCGCTTGAATACCGCCAATACCTTCCTTTTTTTTGTGGCATGTTTCAAAAAGAAGTAGCACAGAGGATATGCGAAAAACCCGGAACCAAAGCCTATGGTGTTCTCTCTGTTTTGTGTCAAACTTATTACCAGACACAATACCATTTTAATATTTCCCCCACTGTGTTTTCTCCCCCGCCAAAAGTAGATTCGGGGGTTCTTTCACTTCAGAGAAAGAACGATTTGACAACGAATTTCGATGAAAAACTACTCTTTAAAATCGTTAAAACCGGATTTCAACATCGCCGAAAAACCTTGAGAAACAGCCTCAAAAGTCTTAATATTCCTAAACTTATTTTAGAAGATAGTATCTTTGACATGCGGCCCGAAAAATTGTCTGCGGCTCAATTCATAGAATTGACAAAAAAATTGGGGAATGCCAAAATATGAAATCAATAAAAACGGAATAAAGTTCATCGAGGAGTTGATCGATAACGGCGCAGACAAAAAACTGCAAAAAAACCTTAAAGACCTCCACTACGCTGATATTGCTGAGATCATTAATGAAATCTCCACCGATCAGGCAACCTATCTGGTCAAATTATTAGACAGTGATAAAACAGCCGATGCACTAGCAGAGGTCGACGAAGACATTAGAGAGGGCATATTGGAAAACCTCTCTGCTAAGGAAATTGCCGAAGAGATCGAGGAACTCGATACAGACGACGCCGCCGACCTGATAGGTGAATTGCCCGAAGAACGCCAAGAACCGGTCATGTCTCAGATCAGTGACACAGGGCATTTAGAGGACATACGCGAACTGCTAGCCTATAACGAAGATACGGCCGGCGGCTTGATGGCCAAAGAATTGGTAAAAGTAGAAGAAGGGCTGAGCGTGCTCAAATGCCTCAATTCCATGCGTGCCCAAGCAGAAGAAGTGACACGAGTACACTCCATTTATGTAGTTGATGAAAAAAACGTCCTCAAAGGGCGGCTTTCCCTTAAAGACCTGATCACCGCCAACTCAAGGGCCATCGTCAAAGACATATACATCCCAAAGGTTGATTTTGTAACTGTAGATCAACCAGGAGAGGAAGTAGCCAACATAATGTCCAAATACGACTTGGAAGCCATCCCGGTGGTCAACAACAAAAAACAACTCATGGGGCGTATCACCATTGACGATATCGTGGACCTGATCAAAGAAGAGGCCGAAAAAGATTATCAACTGGCGGCAGGAATTTCCAATGATGTAGAAGCCAACGACGGTATTTTAGAACTCACCAAGGCTCGACTACCCTGGCTTTTTCTGGGACTCTTAGGTGGTTTGGGAAGCGTATTTATCCTCCAGGATTTTGAGCAAGTTATGGAACTGCCCGAACTAAGAAGCTTGTTCTACTATACCCCACTGATTGCAGCCATGGCGGGAAATGTAGGGGTACAATCCTCCGCCATCATCGTGCAAGGTTTGGCCAACAATGTGGTTAAAGGTTCACTAATCCACCTGCTTTTTAAAGAGGTTGGATTGAGCCTTATCAATGGTTTGGCCCTCTCCCTTATCCTCATACTCTTTGGCATGATCATCCAACAAGACCTCATCATCAGCCTCACCATTGCCGGATCTATGATGGGCGTGATCATCATTGCAGCATTGATTGGTACTTTTGTTCCCATCATTCTCAACAAAAGAGGTATAGACCCAGCCATAGCTACCGGGCCTTTTATCACCACTGCCAATGACATCTTTGGTATTTTCCTTTTCTTTTACATGGCCAAAATCTTTTTGGGCTTCTAATTACGCGGCATGAAAGTTTTACACCTAGAGGAAAACCACCCCACCCTAATCAAAGGGCTGCAAGCCTTGGGGTTTCAAAATGATGCGGCCTATAACGATTCACTTAAAGAAATTAGGGCTAAAATAGATCAATATGAGGGACTCATCATCCGGAGTAAATACCCCATAGACGAGGATTTTTTGGCCCGAGCCAAAAAACTTAAATTCATTGGTCGTGTTGGAGCTGGACTTGAAAACATAGATGTTAATGCTGCAGAATCTCGAAATATTCATTTATTAAATGCTCCCGAGGGGAATCGAAATGCAGTAGGAGAACACGCCTTGGGTATGCTTTTGTCCTTGATGAACCGACTCAATTCAGGAGATGCCGCAATACGATCCAGGCGATGGGACCGGGAAGGCCACCGTGGATGGGAACTCTCTGGCAGAACCCTGGGCATCATTGGCTACGGCAATACTGGAAAAAGTTTTGCCCAAAAAATATCTGGCTTCGCGGTCAAAACCCTTTGTTATGACATTTTGGACAATGTGGGGGATCAATTTGCTCGGCAAGTCAGTTTGGAAGAGCTGCAATCTCAGTGCGAAGTCATCAGCCTCCACATTCCACAAACCACAAAGACCCATGGAATGATCAATAAAAAATTTATTGCCAACATGACCCACCCCTTTTGGCTATTGAATACCGCCCGGGGTTCGGCTGTGGTTACAGTTGATCTTATCGAAGGACTAAAATCCAAAAAAGTCTTAGGCGCGGGACTGGATGTTTTGGAATACGAAACCCGATCCTTCTCCTCCATCTTCAACGAAGAAAAACTCCCACCCGCACTTCAATATTTGATGGAGGCAGACAATGTCCTACTCAGTCCTCATGTAGCGGGATGGACACGGGAAAGCCATGTAAAACTGGCCACCACCATTGTAGAAAAAGTGAAAAAACTGTTTTTTTAGGCCGACTCCCTCACTACAAACTGAGCAGTATCTGTAGTTCTTTGCTCGACTAAAATTTCGCCCACCTTATTTTTAATAAAATTGATAGCCGGTTTGTCAAAATGGCGAATTGTATAGAGAGAAACCCCATCAGTAAGCTCTACTTTAAACTTTGTTTTTAGAGCCTCCAGTAACAGTTTCAACTTACTATATTTATTATAGATGCATAAGGAAAAACTAATGGCCGAATTTTGGATCATCTCCACCCGCATTTGATATTGGTGCAAAAGTGCAAAGATCTCGCTGATGTTGTCCTCTACCATAAAAGAAAAATCTTTGGAGGACAATTTTAACAGGGTTTGGTCATTTTTGACAATATAGCAGGGAACTTCTGGATGGAGGGTTTTTCCTTTTGAGACAGCTGTACCCTTATTTTCCGGATTATCAAAGGATTTTACATAGAGGGGAATTTCCTTTCTTTGCAGTGGCTGAAGTGTTT
>CAJWAY010000025.1 GCA_913020685.1 uncultured Flavobacteriaceae bacterium | reverse complement strand
GTTTATCATCAGTATACATTAAAGGTGATTGATGGGGATCGAGATGGTTTGGTTAATCACCTTAATGATAAAGGTATCCCATGTGGAGTTTACTATCCCATTCCTTTGCATTTACAAAAGGCATATGTCAGTGAAAACTATATGGACGATGATTTTAAAGTAACACTTGAAATCGTAGACCAGGTGATTTCTTTACCTATGCATACAGAATTGACTGACAATCAAATTGATTTCATTACCGATACTGTAAAGACATTTTTGGGTTAGTCTTTAAATTTCTGCACTTGAAACCTTTACTTCAGGGGAAATTTTCTTAATTAAACCCTGTAAAACTTTCCCTGGACCCACTTCAACGAAATCTGTAATTCCAGATTTAACCATTGCATTTATAGTTTGAGTCCACATTACGGGAGATGTCAATTGCGCAATTAGGTTTTTCTGTATTTCTATTGGATCTTCAACCGACACGGCAGTGGTGTTTTGATAAATAGGGCATAATGGAGCAGAAAAATTTGTGGAATCAATCGCATCAGCGAGTTCAGTTCTGGCAGGCTCCATCAAAGGAGAGTGGAATGCTCCGCTCACTGGCAAAACCAAAGCTCTTCTAGCACCTACTAATTCTAAATTTTTACAAGCCGATTCAATGGAATCTCTACTACCTGAGATAACTAGTTGTCCGGGACAATTGTAATTGGCTGCAACCACAACTCCAGAGGTTTGTTGGCAAATTTCTTCAACTATGTTGTCTTCTAATCCCAATACTGCGGCCATCCTTCCTTCACTTAGATTACAGGCTTTTTGCATAGCCTCCGCTCTTTGAGAAACTAATTTCAACCCTGACTCAAAATCAATTGCTCCAGCAGCCGTTAGGGCTGAAAACTCTCCTAGTGAATGACCAGCAACTGCATCTGGCTTAAAATCATTACCCATCACTTTTGCTGTGATAACAGAATGGAGAAAAATAGCAGGTTGGGTAACTCTAGTTTGTTGGAGGTCCTCCTTACTTCCCTCAATTAGTATGGTTGAGAGGTCAAATCCTAAGATATCGTCCGAAATTTTAAACATCTCTTTTGCAATTTCAGATTGGTCAAATAGATCTTTTCCCATACCAGGAAATTGAGAGCCTTGTCCAGGAAATAGATATGCTTTCATAATTGATTTAAATTTTAGTATAGGTAATAAAAGAATAGTCAAAATCTTGATTATTTAAACGCTCCTCTTTTTTTACAAACCATTTTTTTAAATCTATCTCTGGAAAAAATACATCTCCCTCAAATTGAGAATGAATTCTTGTTAGCTCTATCTTAGAGGCAAATTCAATTGCTTGTTCATAAACTTGTCCACCACCAATCACAAACGGCTGTTTATCATCCTTTGCACATTCAATGGCTGCCTCCAAACTGTTACAAACGGTGATCCCCTCTTTAATATAATTTTGGTTACGCGTTACCACTATATTATGACGGTTTGGCAATGCCTTGGGCAAAGATTCGAAAGTTTTTCTTCCCATGATAATGGCATGACCTGTTGTTAGTCGTTTAAAACGCATTAGATCTTCTGGTAAATGCCAGATCAATTGATTGTCTTTCCCCAACACATTATTCTCATCAATGGCAGCGATAATAGTAATTTTAGAGAATTTTGATGATTCATTGAGGTCTGCAGAATCACCTGTTTTAGTGTCTTTTATACTTTCAAAATTCATAAAAATAACAGGGGAGTTGTTTTCATTTTAGACTTAAAAAGGAAATAAATGTCAAAATATCTTGAAATAGACTAATTTTGGACAAATGTACGTTTTCTAATTTATTTATGACATTCCAGGACGATTTCCCAGCACTGAAAACATGTACATATTTTAATACTGCATATGTTGGATTAATGTCTCAGTCATTGTTCGACTTCAGAACAGGTTACGAAAAAAATCATCTGCTAAATGCAGATCAATACAAAATTGACGCCTATGATCGTTTAGATCAGACTCACCAGTCCATTTCCAGTTTCATAGGTTCTAAAAAAGGGCAAACATATTTTGTGTCAAATTTTTCTGTAGGAATAAGATTTGTATTGGATAGTCTTTTTGATGGAAGTAATGTCTTATACCTAAAAGATGATTACCATTCACTTGTTGATGCAATTGAGGAAAGAGATTTTAATCACTTCAGTCTATTAATTGATGAGCAATTGGAGGATAAAATAGAGCTCGCTTTATCTCAAAATAGTTTCCATGCTTTTGTATTCAGTATAGTTCAGTTTACCCATGGTTTTAAATTTGATTTTGATTTTTTAATGCAACTCAAAGAAAAATACCCTCAATTGCTTATTATAGGTGATGCAACCCAGCATATTGGTGCAGATCTTTTTGATTTTAACTCCTCACCATTTGATGCGGTAGTTTGCAGTGGATACAAGTGGTTATTGGCTGGTTTTGGAAATGGTTTTATTGCCTTGTCAGATCAGTTTTTTGAGGAGACAAAAAGTAGCCGTGAAGATTTTCAACATAAGGTGTTTTCAGGACATTTTAATATATTAGGTGCAGCTTCATTGGTTTTTGCATTGGATTATTTGAAGGCCAATAATTTTGAAAAACTGGTTCAAAAAAATAAATTTCTAAGTGAGAAATTACGAGACGAACTCATCAAAATAGGGTGTATACCCGAATTTCACAAGCGCAAACCTCAAAGTACAATCGTTAGTATTCTCACCGAGGAGGCAGTATTAAAACAATTGGAAGAACAGGGGATTAGATCATCATTCAGGGGCAAATACCTTAGATTTTCTATCCATTTTTACAACACCATTCAGGAAATTCAAAAATTAACCTGTCTCATTAAGCAATTGATCTTGGTATAATTTATACCGCAACCTTCCCACTAATAAGTGGATGAGGATCATATCCAATCAGTTTAAAATCTTTGTAATTAAAACTAAAAATATCCTTGATCTCAGGGTTTAGAATCATTTGAGGGAGTGGTCTTGGAGTTCGACTGAGTTGCTCCTCTAATTGATCGTGATGATTTGAGTAAATATGAACATCCCCAAAAGTATGGACAAAAGTGCCAGGTTTTAGCTCACAGACTTGAGCCACCATCAAATTTAAAAGCGCATAGGATGCAATATTAAAGGGAACCCCTAAAAATAGATCAGCACTCCTTTGATAAAGTTGACAAGATAACTTTCCATTAGCTACATAAAATTGAAAAAATGCATGACATGGAGGCAGAGCTGCTTTGTGATTTGCTACATTTTCTGCAAATGTAATTGAAGTATCTGGTAACACACTAGGATTCCAAGCCGATATCAGCATTCTTCTGCTATCCGGATTGGTTTTCAAAGTTTCAATAACTGATTTGATTTGATCAATACCTTCATCATTCCAGTTCCTCCATTGATGACCGTAAATAGGCCCTAAATTACCTTTTTCATCTGCCCATTCATTCCATATTCTTACGCCGTTCTTTGTTAAATAGTTGATATTTGTATCCCCATTTAAGAACCACAAAAGTTCATGAATAATTGATTTTACATGGATTTTTTTTGTAGTTACTAATGGGAATCCCTCGTCTAAATCAAATTTCATTTGATAACCAAAAATACTTTTTGTTCCAGTTCCAGTTCGATCTGTTTTGCTTACACCATAATCCTTAACATATTTGACCAAATTTAAATACTGTTCCATGTTTTTAAAGATATAAATCAAAAATAAGTTATGGTGACATTCTAATGTTTGGAATTAAAAATAGTTTTCAAAAAAAGATTAACACTTATTTATTAGATTCTCTTTTTGAAATTTCATCTCTAATCTTAACAGCTTTTTCATAATCTTCAAGGTTAACTAATTTATTCAATAATGATTTTAGTTTTGACAGAGAAAGTTTGTTTAAATCATCAGGAACAGCTTTTTGTTTGCTTTGTTCCTCAACAAAATTTTTGATCCAGTTTTCACCCTCTTTATTTTTTTTACCTTCTATGATATTATTCTCATCAAAACCAGCTTGTTTCAGAATTGAGTCATAAATAAAAACGGGTGCACCAAAACGTATTGCCATAGCAATTGCATCTGAAGTTCTTGCATCAATAATCTCCTCAATTTTATCTCTCTCACAAATTAAACTGGAGTAAAATACCCCGTCTACCAATTTGTGAATTATTACCTGTTTGATATAAATATTAAATCTCTCGGCAAAGTTTCTAAAAAGATCATGGGTCAAGGGCCGTTTCGGTTTTAGTTCTTTTTCCAAAGCAATGGCTATAGATTGAGCTTCAAATCCACCAATGATTATGGGCAATCTTCTGTTTCCATCAATCTCTCTCAAAATAAGGGCATAGGCACCAGTTTGTGTATCGCTGTAGGAAATGCCCTTAATGTTTAATTGTATTAATTTCATATTTTCATTGATTACCAAATTAGTAAAATTATCAAGTATTTCAAGGTAAATCAATGATTTTTGTAACCATTTAAAGTGAAAATTCTGAATGCGTCATTTACTTATCCGTTAGCAATTAATTAAATTTGTCTTTTAAATAATATTCTAAATGAAAACGATTCAATTCAGAGAAGCTATTTGTCAGGCAATGTCAGAAGAGATGCGGAGAGATGAAACCATCTATTTGATGGGTGAAGAGGTGGCAGAATATAATGGTGCCTACAAAGCCTCTAAAGGGATGCTTGATGAATTTGGAGAAAAACGTGTGATTGATACTCCCATTTCTGAATTGGGTTTTGCTGGAATCGGTGTAGGTTCGACTATGACAGGGAATCGTCCGATTATCGAATTTATGACTTTTAATTTTGCATTGGTAGGTATAGACCAGATCATCAACAATGCAGCGAAGATTCGCCAGATGTCAGGAGGACAATTTCCTTGCCCCATAGTTTTTAGAGGCCCTACTGCATCTGCAGGCCAATTAGCTGCTACACACTCCCAAGCTTTTGAAAGCTGGTATGCCAACTGTCCCGGTCTTAAGGTAATTGTTCCCTCTAATCCATACGATGCTAAAGGTCTATTGAAGTCTGCCATCAGAGACGATGATCCCGTAATTTTTATGGAGTCAGAACAAATGTATGGAGACAAAGGGGAAGTTCCAGAGGGGGAATACACACTGCCAATCGGAGTTGCTGATATCAAAAGGAAAGGAAAAGACGTCACTATAGTCTCTTTTGGTAAAATTATAAAAGTTGCGTTTGATGCTGCTGAGACCTTGTCGAAAGAAGGAATTGAATGTGAGATCATTGATCTTAGAACGATTAGGCCAATGGATTATCAATCTATCTTCAATTCTGTTAAAAACACCAACCGATTGGTAATACTAGAAGAATCCTGGCCCTTTGGAAATATTTCAACTGAGATCACTTACCAGGTTCAAAATCAAATCTTTGATTTTCTTGACGCTCCCATTGAAAAAATAAATACAGCCGACACCCCTGCACCTTATTCTCCTGTTTTGTTGGATGAGTGGTTCCCTAGTAGCTTAGATGTGATCAAAGCAGTTAAAAAAGTGATGTACATGAACTGATTACTTTTTGTAACTCTCATCTAACAATTTTATACTCAAAACCTAACAATCCAATTTTATAGTACCAATAAACGTTTTAAGCATAGCCGAATGTAATCATTATAAATAAAATCATACTTTAAATTGAAATCTGACTAGACTTTCAAAAGTTTCCAAGTTTGTCTTTAAGGAGTGCAAGACCCGAGAATAACATTTGATATAGATAAAGAATTAAAGAAAGTCTTAGTATAGTTTGCAATATATTTAAAAAGTGAGTAGATTCTGATTGTAATAGGACCGATGTAAATATTAAAGAACTTTACAAAAAAATTAAAAAAAACAATTGGTTAAAAAGTAAAAAAACTACTTTTTAATAAAGTCTTCGTAAAGGATAATATTTTCTGCAATTTCAGAAACTTTTTCTGCCTTGATTTGGATGAAATTCTCAGGATTATCAATTTTATCTCCAATATCATCAACATTAATTGCGACAGTTGGAGCAATCACCAAAGCGACCACCGACATCAATTTCAAAAGGATATTGAGTGAAGGCCCTGAGGTATCTTTAAATGGATCTCCAACAGTGTCCCCAACCACTGAGGCTTTGTGTGCATCAGTTCCCTTTCTACCATCTGATTCTATCATTTTTTTTGCATTATCCCAAGCACCTCCAGCATTAGATTGGAAAATTGCCATTAGTATACCACATGTAGTAACACCGGCCAATAATCCACCCAGCATTTCCGCACCACCCAATAAGCCAACAGTTACAGGAACCAATATAGCCAATAGTCCGGGCATAACCATTTCTCTGATGGAGGCTTTTGTTGATATTTCAACACACTTTTCATAATCAGCTTTACCCTCGGCAGCATCAAAAATAGCTCGATCCTTTTCGGTTGCTTTAGAAATATCAGCTTTGTATTTTCTCATTATTTCTAGGGCTGCCTTCAACTCGGGAATCTCTTTAAACTGCCTTCTTACTTCTTCAATCATTGACATTGCGGCACGTCCTACAGCATTCATCGAAAGTGCTGAAAAAACAAATGGCAACATACCTCCTACAAGAAGTCCTGCCATTACTTTTGGCTTCGAAACATCTATAGCTGTTACATTAGCAACTTGCATAAAAGCTGAGAACAATGCCAAGGCAGTTAGAGCAGCAGAGGCAATCGCAAAACCCTTACCAATGGCAGCAGTGGTATTTCCCACTGCATCCAATTTATCTGTACGTTCTCTTACTTCGGGAGGTAATTCTGCCATTTCAGCAATGCCTCCAGCATTGTCGGAGATTGGTCCGTATGCGTCAACTGCCAATTGAATACCTGTATTGGCTAACATACCAACTGCAGCAATTGCAATCCCATATAAGCCAGAATAGTGATGAGAAATTAAAATAGCTGCCGCAATTAATAGAATTGGAACCATGGTTGACATCATTCCTACGCCCAGACCTGCAATAATATTGGTGGCTGATCCTGTTTCAGATTGACGAACAATTGCGGAAACAGGTTTTGTTCCTGTTCCTGTATAGTACTCAGTAATTTTTCCAACGCCTAAACCGGCAACTAATCCAGAAATAGTGGCCAGAAAGACCCCCATAGCACCGAATGGTAGACCATCAGTTGATTCAGGAATCATTTTTTGAATTACAAAATAGGAAACGATTACCATCAAACCTGCTGATCCAAATTCTCCAATATTTAGCGCAGTTTGAGGATTACCGCCTTCTTTAACTTTTACAAAAAAAGTTCCTATTATGGACATAACAATCCCTAAAGCTGCAAGAACAAGTGGAAGATAAACAGCACCCAATCCACCAAATTCAGGAGTTATAATAAAGGCCCCTAATACCATTGTACCTATAATAGAACCCACGTAGGATTCAAACAAATCTGCTCCCATACCGGCAACGTCACCTACATTGTCTCCAACATTGTCAGCAATTGTTGCAGGATTAAGGGGATGATCCTCGGGAATACCTGCTTCAACTTTACCTACTAGGTCGGCACCAACATCAGCTGCTTTTGTGTAAATTCCACCACCAACCCTTGCAAACAAAGCAATGGAAGAGGCCCCCATTGAAAATCCAGTTAATACATTTAAAACAGTTGTTAAGTTTTCCGCACCAGGCCAGATGTTCTGATATAATGCAAACAAGCTACTTAAACCTAAAACACCTAGACCGACAACGCCTAATCCCATTACTGAACCTCCTGTGAAAGCAACTTCTAATGCTTTACCTAGTGATATTCTTGCTGCGTTGGTGGTTCTTACATTGGACTTTGTAGCCACTCGCATTCCGATAAAACCAGCAAGTCCAGAGCAAACGGCGCCTACTACAAAAGAGAGGGCAACCATTCCATGTGATCCTTCTTCATTACTTCCTTTGACATATAGTAGCACAGCCAAGCAGAGGACGAAAATAGATAAGATTCTATATTCAGCCCTTAAGAAAGACATGGCTCCTTTTGCGATATTATTAGCAATGGTTGCCATTTTTTCATTGCCAACCTCCTGTCTGGCAATCCAATTATTTTTGACTATAACAAAGAGTAATCCCAGAAGACCAAATGCAGGTAAAAAATCAATAATAAATTTCATGAAATGATGGTTTTTTTAATGGCCCCAAAAATACTAAAACCATTTCTAATAAAAAACAATCTTTAAACTATAAAATATAATGATTTTGAACTAAAAAAAAACCAAGGTTTAAATTTTAAAATAAGCCGTTCAATTCAGCATCAATTTTTTGAATGACTGATCCTAAATCTGCCTTGTTTTCAACAAAATCAATCTTGTCTACATCTACTACCAATAACTTACCCTTAGTGTATGTAGAAACCCAGGCTTCATACCTCTCGTTCAACCGACTTAGATATTCTATGCTGATAGAGTTTTCATATTCTCGCCCTCTTTTATGGATTTTATGAACTAGGTTAGGAATACTACTTCTCAAGTAAATTAGAATATCCGGACCCTCGATCATAGATTCCATTAATCCAAAAAGAGATTGATAATTGTTGAAATCACGCTGATTCATTAATCCCATTGCGTGGAGATTGGGTGCGAATATATGAGCATCTTCATATATGGTTCGGTCTTGAATAAAATTTTTATTTGAATTACTAAAACTATCTAATTGACGAAACCTACTATTTAAAAAATATATTTGAAGATTGAAAGACCAACGTTCCATGTGGTTGTAAAAATCATCTAGGTATGGGTTGTCAATTACGTCCTCAAAATGTGCTTCCCAGCCATAGTGCTTGGAGAGCAATTCAGTTAGACTAGTTTTTCCTGCACCAATATTACCAGCAATAGCGAAATACATACTTGTTTTTTTATTGGCAGAAAGATAATTACTTTTTTGATTAGAGACTTTTAGATGTTTTATTTTTTTTATTGAATCTGATTAATTCCACGTTGAAAGCATTAGTAATGAAAAAATTGGTTTTTATTTGAAATTAAAAAATTAGTAATATATTTGCAATCGAATCGAGGATGGATTTGACTGATTGCAACCTCTTAAAAAAATGCTAAAGCAGTAGTTGCTTTAAGACTTACTCCGTCAAATCCTCCCTATAAAGCAACATAGTATGCCATATTTTTTTACTTCTGAGTCTGTTAGTGAAGGTCATCCAGATAAGGTTTCCGATCAGATCAGTGATGCATTACTAGATAATTTTATTGCTTTCGATCCTGAAAGCAAAGTCGCTTGTGAAACCTTAGTCACAACTGGTCAAGCCATCTTGGCAGGAGAGGTTAAAAGTCAAACTTACATTGACGTTCAAAGCATAGCTCGCGAGACCATTAATAAAATTGGCTACACTAAAGACGAATATCAATTCAGTGGTAACTCATGTGGAGTGATTTCTTTGATACACGAGCAATCACAAGACATAAACCGTGGCGTAGATAGATCCGAAAATGAAGATCAAGGAGCAGGAGATCAAGGAATTATGTTTGGTTATGCAACTGATGAAACACATAATTACATTCCCTTGGCATTAGACTTATCACACAAGATATTGATTGAGCTGGCTTCCCTTAGGAGAGAGAAAAATGAAGTTACATATCTACGACCTGATTCAAAATCACAGGTTACTATTGAGTATAGTGATCAAGGCGAACCCTTACGTATAGATACCATAGTGGTTTCGACCCAACACGATCAGTTTCTAGATGACGATGAAAAGATGCTTGAAAAAATCAAAAGTGACATCACCAACATCGCCATACAAAATGTAATAGAAAAAGAACCTGCTCATATTCAAAAACTATTCAATGAAGATATAACCTATCACATTAATCCCACCGGGAAATTTGTGATTGGAGGTCCTCATGGAGATACGGGGTTAACAGGAAGGAAAATTATTGTTGATACCTATGGAGGAAAAGGAGCACATGGAGGGGGAGCTTTCAGTGGTAAAGACCCCAGTAAAGTAGACCGAAGTGCTGCCTACGCGGCGAGACACATAGCCAAAAACCTCGTAGCGGCGGGTGTAGCCAAAGAAATATTGGTTCAATTGAGTTATGCCATTGGAGTGGTAGAACCAACTTCAATTAACATAAATACTTACAATACTTCAAAAGTCTCCCTATCGGACCCAGAAATTGCGGTCAAGGTCAGAGAGATTTTTGACTTACGGCCCTATGCTATCGAAAATAGACTTAAACTTAGAAACCCCATTTATCTTGAAACAGCCGCTTATGGTCACATGGGAAGACAGCCCAAAGAAATTACAAAGATTTTTGAATCTCCTTACAGTGGAAGGGTAAAAAAAACCGTTGAGCTGTTTACCTGGGAAAAATTAGATTATTTAAATGAAATTAAAAACACTTTCAAATTATGAGCTTAAAATTAGCAACTAATGCACTTCATGCGGGACATGACGTGACACAAACACAAGGAACAAGAGCTGTTCCTATTTATCAGACCTCTTCATATGTATTTAATGATTCAGATCATGCCGCAAATTTGTTTGCATTGGCAGAGTCAGGATATATTTACACCCGACTCAATAACCCTACCAACGATGTTCTTGAACAGAGGTTGGCAGCCGTTGAGGGAGGTGTTGCTGCTGTTGCTACCGCATCTGGTACGGCAGCCATAGCAACCACATTTATGACACTGCTGAAGACAGGTGACCACATTGTTGCATCCAACAGTCTTTATGGTGGTACCTTTAATATGCTTAACAATACATTACCTCGATTTGGCATTACTACAACATTTGTAGATCCAGATGACGTTGAGAATTTTGCTAAAGCTGTTCAGCCCAATACCAGAGCATTTTTTGCTGAATCATTGGGGAACCCTAAGTTAGATGTTTTGGATTTAAAAGGAATTAGCGCTCATGCCAAAGCAGCAAAAGTTCCATTTATAGTAGACAATACAATCGCTACTCCAGCTTTGTTAAATCCCATAGCCCACGGTGCCAATATTGTTATCCACTCATTGACCAAGTACATTACAGGAAATGGAACTACCATTGGTGGTGTAATCATCGATGCTGGAACATTTGACTATTCCAATGGAAACTTTCCTGAGTTTACTGAACCCTCTCCCTCATACCATGGTTTGAAATATCATGATGCATTAGGCCCAATTGCCTTTATTGCAAGAGTTAGGGTTGAAGGCTTAAGAGATTTGGGTAGTGCTCCTAGCCCCCTCAACAGCTTCCAAGTTATTCAAGGTTTAGAAACCTTAGAAGTTAGAATGCAAAAACATTCAGAAAACGCTTTGGAGCTTGCCCAATGGCTTAAGTCTCGTGACGAAGTCAGCTGGGTAAACTATCCTGGATTGGAGTCATCTGAATACGCGGATTTGGCCAACGAATATCTTCCTAATGGACAAAGTGGAATAGTCACTTTTGGATTGAAAAAAGGTTTTGAAGCCGCCAAAAAAGTAACTGAAAGCACCAAAATATTTGCACTTTTGGCTAATATTGGTGACACCAAGTCTTTAATCATTCATCCCTCAAGTACTACACACTCTCAGTTAAATGAGGAGGAACAAAAAAGTACTGGAGTAACTCCTGATTTGGTCAGACTGTCAGTCGGAATCGAGAACTTAGATGATCTGAAAAATGACTTAGATCAAGCGCTCAAGGGTATATAACCATTTTTAATGGCTGAGGTTAAAACCATCTCCATAAATAATTTTACTACTGACTCAGGTGTAGTTTATGATTCAATCAATTTGCACTATCAGCACTTTGGACAGTCATTCGAGCATGCACCTGTAGTTCTAATCAATCACTCCCTGACCGGTGATTCCAATGTTGCCGGTCCTCAAGGGTGGTGGAGTGAAATTGTGGGACCCAATCTTACAATTGATACCCGTCATTATTCAATACTCGCTTTTAACATTCCCGGCAATGGTGTCAAAAATTATACGCTTGAAAACTACAGTGACTTTCATACCGGTGATATTGCAGAAATTTTTTGTGAAGGATTACAACTTTTGGGAATTAAAAAACTTTTTGCACTAATTGGTGGATCAATCGGTGGAGGAGTTGCATGGGAGATGGCAGCATTACGTCCTAATTTGACCGAAAATTTAATTCCTGTTGCTGCCGATTGGAAGGCTTCGGACTGGATTATTGCTAATACATTTCTTCAAAAAAGACTTTTGGAGAACTCCAAAGAACCCCTAAAGGATGCACGGATTCATGCAATGCTTACCTATAGAACTGCTGCTTCTTTTGGAGAACGCTTTGGCAGAACAGTAAATTTTGAAAAAAACCTCTTCAATGTTGAAAGTTGGCTTGTCCATCACGGAGACAAATTGGAAGGTCGTTTTCTTTTGCAAGCTTACAAAACAATGAATCATTTATTGGCAACTATCAATATAACCCGGAATGGAGATAGTCTTGAAAAAATTATTGACACCATCTCTTCCAACATACATCTAATAGCAATTGACAGTGATCTCTTTTTTACGGCTGAGGAAGATAAAAAGACTCTTAAAAGAGGAAAAAAAATAAAAGAAAATATATATTATTACGAAATTAAGTCGATTCATGGTCATGATGCTTTCTTGATAGAAAACAATATCGTTTCTCAAATTTTTAGCAGCATTTTTAAACCCAAATCAAATTACTCCCAGTATGATGAAAGTAACACTTAATAGAGTCAATCAGGACTACCTTTTTGAGGTAACCAACGACAATGGACACAAATTACTATTGGATAACAAATCTAAAGAAGAAGGTAAAGTAGAAGGCATAAGCCCTATGGAACTCCTTTTGGCAGCCCTTGGAGGTTGCAGTAGTATCGATATTGTGGCTATTCTAAACAAGCAAAAAATCAACCCTACCGATATCAAAATGGATATTGAAGGAGACCGGACTCCTGATGTAATGCCCTCGATGTTCCAAAAAATTAAAGTTAATGTAAGATTAGAAGGGGATATTCACCCTGAAAAAGCAAGAAGAGCTGTAAGCCTATCTTTCGACAAATATTGCTCTGTTGCAAAGATTTTAGAGCACTCAACCTCAATTAAATATTCCATTTTCATAAATGGAACTGAATTATCATAAAACTTTTCTCAATCGAATTCATAAGTATTCCTTTAAGTGCCAATTTGGGAGACAAAGGAACCGTAGTTCTAAATCTTGACATTTATCAAATTCAAGTGGAGAAGATTATCAAGTAAAGATAAGAATAAAAAAATGCTGTTCCAGTTTTACATTTACTGTTTTGTAAAATCAAAAATGTTAAAAATTGCTAGTGGCATATTTTAATCCCCTTTTGTTGTCAGAGCATTGAATTGCTTTTCAAGGCCTTTACTCTTTTTTTGAAGGTTTAAAATTTTAAGGCCATTATCATGGGCAAAGTCAAAGACCGCTGGCCTCATATCCTCATTTGTATTAAAGGTCAATTCATATTCAAAATCAAAGGTGTTGACCACGGTTTTGAGGTTTGGGATTTTTTGGAAAGCTACATTTTCTACTCGATAATCAAAACTCACAGATATGACCTGCTGGTCATCGTTCTTTATTGAATTTAATAATTTGTTAAACACTACTATTCCTTTATTGAGTATGACCACCCTATCGGACATAGCCTCAACTTCCTGAAGAATATGAGTAGAGAGAAAAACTAACTTTTCTTTGCTCAGGTTTCGGATCAGTTTTCTGATTTCAATGACTTGATTGGGGTCCAATCCCGTGGTTGGCTCATCTAAGATCAAATATTTTGGGTCATGAACTAATGCTGCAGCCAATCCAACCCTTTGTTTGTAGCCTTTGGAGAGGGTTCCAATTTTTTTGTGTACGTGTTCTTTTAGTGCCATTTTTTGAATGACTTTTTCAATGGGAGGTTTTTTTAAACCATACAGTTGCCCCACAAATTTCAGATATTCTTTGACATACATCTCTGGGTAAAGTGGATTGTTTTCTGGGAGATAACCCATCTGTTGTTGGATTTTTTTCGGTTGCTCTTGCAAATCAAAAGTACCTATTGAAACTTTACCCTCCCATTGATTCAAGTAACCAGTCAATATTTTCATTAGTGTAGTTTTTCCAGCACCGTTTGGACCCAACAAGCCAATCACTCCATTTTTATCAAAGACTAATGAAATGTTTTTAAGAGCAACTGTGTTGCCATAATTTTTAGACAGTTGACGAATTTTTATGCTCAAGGCTTTTTATCGGATGGTTAAAAATGATCTATCAAATTAGATTAGTGAGTTACTTTTAAGAGTAATATGTCAAAGTTATGGAATAATGGTTTTTTGAAAAAAGAAAATTAATACACAATATCTATTTGTTTATTATTGGAGATATTGAATTTCATTCATAAACCAATTAATGGGGACTGTTTGTGAATTTTAGAGTAACACGAAATACCTTACTTTAAGTGATATTTGTTAATGATTTCAATAATTGTTATATGATATTACTTAAAGTAATTTATAAAAATTTCATCTTTATTTCTTTGGCTAATTAAAATGTATGTGCTTCTAAAAAAAAATCTTTTAATTTCTTTTTAATTTAATCATTTGAGAAATTAAACTTCTAGACCTCCAGATAAAAGAATTACCAAAATAAAAGATTTTATACATCGGATAATTTTGACACACAAAAAAATCATAAAATGATTGGTTTTTGCCAAAAGCTATCATACATTTGTGCCTTTAATTAACAAATGAATAACAATTTTTATTTTTACAGCAATGTTTATTTCTTCTA
>CAJWAY010000024.1 GCA_913020685.1 uncultured Flavobacteriaceae bacterium | reverse complement strand
TATGATGCTGCCAAAAAATATAGTAAAGACACATTTATTGTTATAGAAAAACTTGGAACTAAATTTCTCCCAACACTTTTTGAGCTTAAAAGAAAAGTTGACTTAATTTCAAAAAAAATACCGTTTTTACCTAGCAGATTTTCAGATAAATTGATGCAATTTTTAAGTAATTTTTGGCCAAATCATTTACCAAAAAGAATTGAAAAATATAGAGGTTTATATGAACACCATTGGATTATTGAAATGTCAGATGATGGAATTGAAGAAGCAAGAAAATACTTTAAAAAATTCTTCAAATATAATAATGGTGGATTTTTTGAATGTACTGAAAAAGAAGGTAAAAAGGCAATTTTACACAGGTTTACTGCTGCAAGTGCATTTGGAAGATATGCAGCATTAAATGAAGATAAAATTGGAGGAGAAATATCATTAGATATAGCATTTCCTCGAAATGAAAAAAATTGGTTTGAAAAATTACCAAAAGAAATTGACGAAATGTTTGAAATGAAGCTTTACTATGGACATTTATTTTGTCATGTCCTACATCAAAATTATATTATAAAAAAAGGTGTTGATCCAAAAATGCTTAAAGAAAAACTTTTTAAAACTTACGATAATAGAGGGGCTGAATACCCATCAGAACATAATGTAGGACACGAATATAAGGCTAAAGACAGCCTGATAAATTTTTATAAAAGTCTTGACCCAACAAATACTTTCAATCCAGGAATAGGTCTAACTAGTAAACTAAAGAACTGGAAATAGATTTAAACTAAAGTTGTTCAGTTTTAATTCCGAGTTGAGATTAAAATTCTTACGAACTTTTATAATTTGAAGTTGCTTTCACTTAAGTTTGTCAATCTATTTATCCATCTTTCGAAAATAATCAACTAAAATATTGACTCATTGAGGTTTGTGTTTAATTATAGTAGATACTTTTGGGAGAAATCTTGTACACAGAGCTATCTTTAGCAAACAATTGACGATGAGGTAAATCATTTTTTACCTAAACACGTTTGAGGCTACTAAAATTGTATTTTGATATTTACAAAAGGTGTGTAAGTATACATAATTTAGTAATTAAATGTGTTTTACCAATATATGAAGGCTTATTTAGAAGAAATAAGCTTTAAAATTTATAATTTAGCTCCATGATAAAATACATTCTTTTCCTTACGATAAGTCTACTTTTCTTAAGTTGTTCGACTCCTACCAATGAGTTTACTATCCGAGGTTCTATTGATTTAAATGATGGCATTATGGTTTATCGCATTATTGCAGACGCAAATCAACAGCCTTTAGTAATCGACTCTACTGCTGTTATCAATGGTTCTTTCAAAATGACTGGTATGATTGATTCGCCCGACATGAACTTTTTTTCTGTACAAACCGTTCAAGGGAATTTTCCATTTGTTGTTGAACCCGGTGAGATCAAGATTTCTCTGTACAAAGATAGTCTGATGAATTCTAAGGCCTTGGGTACAGTCTCAAATGATGCTTTTATGAAGTACAAATCTGAAACCAAGATTTTTGTGAATTCAATGAATGGAATTGGAAATGAATTACAACAGGCCAATATTTCCAGAGATACTCTTTTGGCAGCAGATCTCAGAGATCAATACATGGATGTTCAAAACCAAATTAAGGATTATGAGACTCGTTTTATAAAAAATAATCCGGATTCATTTGTTTCATTATTAATATTGGAGCGTTTTATGATGACAAAGCAAATTTCAAATGAAGATGCAAAGCCTATTTTTGACAATTTAACTTCTAGAATTAAAAAAAGCAAAACTGGGGTTAGGTTAGAGGGGGCCCTCAATGCTCCAAAGCCTCCTGCTGAGGTTGGACAAATTGCCCCTGATTTTGAGGGTCCTGGACCAAAAGGCCAACTGGTAAAGCTGAAAGATAACCTAGGAAAGATAACCATATTAGACTTTTGGGCTTCCTGGTGCCGTCCCTGTCGTGTTGAAAATCCGAACCTTGTAAGAACCTATAATAAATTCAAAGAAAATGGCTTAAGTATAGTTGGAGTTTCCCTTGATAAAAGTAAAAGTAATTGGATAAAGGCAATTGAGGATGACGGCCTTCAGTGGACTCATGTATCTAATCTTCAATATTGGAATGATCCCATAGCTAAAGCTTATCAAGTAAGAGGAATTCCGGCTACCTTTATTTTGGATCAAAACGGAAAAATAATAGCAAAGAATTTAAGGGGGCCAGCTCTTGAGAAAAAAATTGAAGAGTTACTAAATAAGTAATTGTTAGTCAATTTTTTTCTTAAATAAAAATGCAGCTAAAATGAGGGTTGAAGCCAGTATAGATAGTGTAAACCCCGATTCGATTATTACACTTGGAACAAAAGAAATCGTAGCCAATAAGCCTGTAATAGCCCCCCCTAAATGAGCGGTATGTCCAATATTGTCACCTTGGTTCCTCATTCCATAGATAGTATATGCCATATAAAGAGCAGCCATTGCGTAGCCTGGAAGTGGAATTGGAAAAAAAATCAAAATCATTTTCATATCCGGGTATAGTAATACCGCACTGTATACAACTCCTGAGACAGCTCCACTGGCTCCAACTGCAGTATAATTGTCTTCTCGGTTGTGATAACGAAAGGAAAGATAGTTTCCCAGATAAAGACTGCTTAGGTACAAAGCCAAAAACTTCATCTCTCCTAAACTGTAGACCACATAACTAGCAAAAAAATATAAAGACAACATATTGACAAATAGATGGTTGAAGTCAACATGTAGAAAGCCAGAACTCAACATGCGAATTTGCTCACCAGATTTGATTTTCGCCATTTGAAATTGATACTTCTTAAAAAAAGCTTGGTTTTTAAATCCTAAAAGAGAAAGTAAAACATTGCAAACAATGATGGCAATTACAACAGAAGGTAGCGGGTTCATGTAGAGAAATTTTACTGACAAATATACTATCTTTGAAAAAAAATCGTCTTGCAAAGAGTCGTTTACCTTCTCACCTACCCCTTTATTTATTTAATTGCTTCGATTCCTTTCGGCGTTATCTATTTCTTTTCTGATATTTTATGTTTTTTGATATATAATCTTTTGGGATATAGGAAAAAAATAGTTCGATCGAACCTAAAGAAAGCCTTTCCAGATAAAAGTGAAAGGGAGCTTATTTGGATCGAGAAAAAATTTTACCGACACTTTTGTGACATCACTCTTGAAGCATTTAAATCTTTTAAAATGAACCCTGAGGAGATGCAAAAGCGAATGGTTTTTAAAAACCTAGATGTTTTGACTCAATTTGAAAAAGACAATCGAAGTGTTATCATTATGTGTGGGCATTATTCGAGTTGGGAATGGATGTTGTCCATAGGGTATCATACAGTCTCTCAGGGTTATGGTATTTACACCCCCATCATGAATAAATACCTAAATAAATTGATCATTGAAATCAGAAAAAAGCACCGGGGTGATTTAATATCTCGTTACTCTGCAATTCAAAAAATTAAAAATCTAAATGAAGAAGGTGCTTTGGCTGTTTATGGTTTTGTTAGTGATCAATCTCCACGCCCCAAGCCCAAATCTTATTGGAGACCTTTCTTAGGAATTAAGGTTCCTGTTTTTATGGGGGCCGAAATAATTGCTCGAGAATTTGATTTTGGAGTGGTATATGCTAAAATTAATCGTATTAAAAGGGGTTATTATGAAGCCAGTTTTGAATTGATCAGTGATCAGCCAAAAAAAACAGAGGTAAATCGAATAACAGACACATTTACCGAGTGGTTAGAGCAAGACATCTATTGCGATCCTACCCAGTATTTGTGGACTCACAGGCGTTTTAAGCATGAAAACAAAGTCCCACAGGATTAAATAATGTCCTGGATTTCCCCAAGAAATCGTTGTGCCAGCTCATCCGCCTCAGATTGACTTTTAGCTTCAGTGTATACCCGTATTATCGGTTCTGTATTAGATTTTCTTATATGAACCCATGAAGATTCAAAAGTAATTTTCAACCCATCAATTGTAATTATATTATTTTTGATGAATTTATTTTCAATTTTTCTGAAAATTAAATCCACATCCATATCCTCTGACAAGGAGATTTTGCCTTTACTCATGGCGTAGTCTGGATAAGAAGCCCTTAATACAGATACTTTTTGATTTTTCTCTGTAAGTAGGCTTAAAAACAGAGCAACTCCCACCAATGCATCACGACCGTAATGCAAATCAGGATATATGATCCCACCATTTCCTTCCCCTCCTATCACAGCTTTCACTTTTTTCATTTTATCAACTACATTAACTTCACCCACCGCACACGCATGGTAGGAACCTCCTCTTTGAACTGTTATCTCAGACAGTGCTTGGGTTGAAGATAGGTTAGAAACAGTATTTCCAGGTGTTTTTGACAAAACATAGTCGGAACAAGCAACCAATGTGTATTCCTCTCCAAAAACTGCACCATTTTCATCGATAAAGGCCAGTCGGTCTACATCTGGGTCGACAACGATACCAAAATCTGCTTTTTCTTTTAACACTCTCTCAGAAAGGGATGTTAAATGTTCCTTCAGAGGTTCAGGATTATGAGGAAAATCGCCTGTAGGATCACAATACATGGTAACGGTTGTTACACCGAGTGCTTTCAAAAGAAGAGGTATGGCAATCCCTCCAGAAGAATTAACGGCATCTACCACAACCTTGAATTTCTTTTGACTAATATCCTTTGAATTGATCAGGGGCAATTCTAAAATTTTTTGTACATGATATTCAATGGCTCCTGTTACTTTAATTACCCTTCCTAAATCATCGACCGATGCATATTGAAAGTCCTGTTGATCGGCAATTTCTAATATGGCTTCTCCAGAAAACGCATTTATAAACTCACCTCTTTGATTGAACAGTTTTAATGCATTCCATTGCTTGGGATTGTGGCTGGCTGTAATAATGATTCCCCCATGTGCTTGATGTTGGGTCACTGCTAACTTTACTGTTGGTGTAGTAGAAAGGCCGACATCTAAAACTTCTATGCCATAGCCAACCAAAGTTTGATTTACCAAACCTTGAACCATATTACCTGAAACTCTCGCATCTCTTCCAACCACTACTTTGTATTGTTTTGCTTTTAAAGTTTTCTTTAACCAGCAACCATATGCAGAAGTGAATAAAACAGTATCAAGTGGAGTGAGGTTCATTGATATTTTACCTCCAATAGTGCCGCGTATTCCCGAAATTGATTTAATCAATGTCATATTCAAAGATAATCATTAGTCTATTTTTAGCACCTTGAATTTACTTTCATATTCTGAATTGAAAAAAAATTCCAATGGATCAATTGTATTAATTTTGAATTATCGTATGAATCTTTATAATGATGAATTACCTTGCGCATCTTTACCTGTCTGGATCAAACAAAGACTTGGTTATAGGTAATTTTATTGCCGATCATGTAAAAGGAAAAGCCTTTTTAGACTATCCAAAATCCATTCAAAATGGTATTTTTTTACATCGAAAAATTGATCATTTTACCGACCATCACAAATTATTTAAAAAGAATGTATCATTTTTATTTCCTGAATTCCGTCACTACAGTAGAGTAATAGTCGACATGTTCTTTGATCATTTTTTAGCTGCCCAGTGGGAGCTATACCATCCCAACTCGCTCAAGGAATTCAGCAGTCAGTTTTACCAGTTAATGCAAGAATACTCTGGGAATTTACCTGATAAAACAAAAAAAATATTACCCATTATGTCGAAATGTAACTGGTTGTTGACTTACCGATCTCTTGAGGGGTTGAGGGATATCCTTTTTCAAATGTCACAACGCACTCGATTCGACTCTAATATGACTCTTGCGGTAGTAATATTAGAAAAAAATTATTCCAAAATTTCTCAAGATTTTAATATTTTTTTTAGTCAATTAATAAATTTTGTTGAGTCGGAGAAAGCGAAAATTAGCTAGATTTTCTATTTATTTTAGTTATTAGAGGAAATAACTTAAGATATCAGTCATTACAGAATTACCCTTTTAAATTATTATTTTTGCAAGATTGACTATGAGAGAAAGCGAAAACTTTATTGACATTCAAGGAGCAAGGGTTCACAACCTTAAGAATGTAAGTCTGAAAATACCCAGGGAAAAGTTAGTAGTGATTACAGGTCTTTCTGGTAGTGGTAAATCTTCTTTGGCCTTTGATACAATCTATGCAGAGGGACAACGTCGATATATGGAAACCTTTTCGGCATATGTAAGACAATTCTTAGGCAACTTGGAAAGACCTGATGTGGATAAAATAGATGGACTTTCTCCGGTCATTGCTATAGAACAAAAAACCACCACGAAAAGTCCACGCTCAACTGTAGGTACAATTACTGAGTTATATGATTATATAAGACTTCTTTTTGCACGTGTGGGAACTGCATATAGTTATGTAAGCCAAGAGAAAATGGTTAATTACAGTGATGATCAAATCCTACAATTAATTCTTGATGAGTATATCGAAAAAAAAATTATCATTTTATCACCTTTGATAAAGGCAAGAAAAGGGCATTACAGAGAATTATTTGAATCTCTCTCCAGACAGGGTTTTTTGAGGGTTAGAGTAGATGGTGAAATTATGGATTTAAAACCCGGCATGCGTGTAGATCGATACAAGACTCACGATATCGAATTGATTGTTGACAGAATAAGGGTTAAAAAAGAAGAAAATGACCTAAAAAGACTTATCGATTCAATCAAAACTGCAATGGATTACGGTGAGGAATCTATTGTTTTAATTGATCTGGAAACAGAGCAAACTCGTTTTTTTAGCCGGAAGCTGATGTGTCCATATTCAGGGATTTCATATTCTCTTCCTGAGCCGAATTCCTTTTCATTCAATTCTCCAAAAGGGATGTGTTTAAATTGTAAGGGTTTGGGAAATCAGTTTGAAGTGAGTCGAAACAAGATCATTCCTGATGATCGTCTCTCAATAGAAAAGGGAGGGATTGCACCGTTGGGAGAAATGAAAAGTAATTGGGGTTTCAAACAAATGGAAGTGATCGCCAAACGCTATAAATTTTCTCTTTCCGACCCAATAAAAAAAATACCTGAGCAGGCCCTTGAAGTTATTCTTAAGGGTGGAAAAGAAAAGTTTTCAATAGCCTCCAATTCTCTTGGAATTACTAGGGATTACAAAATTGATTATGAGGGTATCGAAAACTTCATCAAAAACCAATTTGACAATACAGATGCTACAGGGATCAAACGTTGGGCCCATAATTATATGGACGAAAAAAGGTGTACTGTGTGTGAAGGAGCTCGCTTGAAAAAAGAGTCTTTAAATTTTAAAATTGATGAACTAAATATTGCTGAAGTCAGTGCTTTAGATTTAGGAGACCTTTATAATTGGTTTGAAAACCTATCTGATAAATTATCTAATAATGAGCTTATAGTTGCAAATCAAATCATAAAAGAAATCAAATCAAGATTGCGATTCTTATTGGATGTAGGGCTTAATTACCTCTCATTAAACCGTTCCTCGAAATCGCTTTCGGGAGGCGAAGCTCAGCGCATCAGATTAGCCACCCAAATTGGATCTCAATTGGTCGGTGTGCTTTATATTTTGGATGAACCCAGTATCGGTTTGCATCAAAGAGACAATGAAAAACTGATTAATTCACTTCAGTCTTTGAGGGATATTGGAAACTCGGTTATCGTTGTGGAGCACGATAAAGATATGATACTTCGTGCAGACCACATTATTGATATAGGGCCCATGGCTGGAAAGAATGGAGGAGAAATCATATCCCAGGGAACTCCAAAAATGTTAAAAAAGCAGAAAACCCTCACCGCGCAATATCTTAACCATCAAAGGAAGGTAGAGTTACCCGAAATTAGAAGAAAGGGAAATGGAAAGTCTATCATTTTATCCGGATGTACTGGCAACAACTTGAAAAATATTGATGTCCAAATTCCTTTGGGAATTATGATTGGGGTTACAGGTGTGTCAGGAAGTGGAAAATCAACCTTAATAAATGAAACACTATATCCCATACTTAATAGTTTCATATATAACGGGGTAAAAACACCCCTACCATACAAAAAGATAGAGGGTCTAAAGTATTTAGATAAAGTGGTGGACGTTAATCAGTCTCCCATCGGAAGAACCCCGAGGAGCAATCCGGCAACCTATTGTGGTATATTTAGTGAAATCAGAAACTTATTTACTTTGACGCCTGAGGCCCAAATCAGGGGTTATAAGCCCGGTAGATTCAGTTTTAATGTCAAAGGAGGTAGATGTGAAACGTGCCAAGGCGGGGGCATGAAAGTGATTGAAATGAACTTTTTACCTGATGTACACGTAGAATGTGAAAACTGTAATGGTAAGCGATTTAACAGGGAAACCCTTGAGATTAGGTTTAAAGGAAAATCTATTGCTGATGTCTTAGAGATGACCGTGAATCAGGCATGTAATTTTTTTATAAAACATCCTAAAATATATCGAAAGTTAAAGACAGTTCAAGATGTAGGTCTTGGATACATTTCATTAGGGCAGTCCTCAACAACACTATCAGGAGGTGAGGCTCAGCGTATTAAATTGGCCACAGAATTATCCAAAAAGGATACCGGACAAACTCTTTTCATATTGGATGAACCAACAACCGGACTTCACTTTGAAGACGTGAGGGTTTTGATGGAAGTTTTAGATCGACTTGTCAAAAAAGGCAATACTGTTTTGATCATCGAACATAATATGGAAGTAATTAAATTGGTAGATCACCTTATCGATATTGGACCTGAAGGAGGCAAAAAAGGAGGAAAATTGGTTGGACAGGGAACCCCTGAAGAAATTGTAAAAATTAAAAAAAGTTACACTGGTAAACATTTAGCTAAAGAACTTAAAAACGATTGAAATGAACTTATTTAAAAGCCAAAGTAAAAATTGGAGCGAAATTAAGGCCAATGACTCATGGGCCTTGTTCAAAATCATGGCAGAGTTTGTCGACGGATATGAAAAAATGAGTATGATAGGACCTTGTGTTTCATTCTTTGGATCTGCGAGAACCCTTTTTAATGACGCTCAGTATCAATTGACTGTTGATATTGCTGAAGCAGTTGTCAAATCTGGACTGGGAGTAATTACAGGAGGTGGGCCTGGAATCATGGAAGCAGCCAATCTAGGCGCGAAAAAAGCCGGCGGAACCTCTGTTGGTTTGAACATTAATCTCCCCATGGAGCAAAAATATAATGATTATATAGATAATGATAAACTGATGAATTTTGAGTATTTTTTTGTCAGGAAAGTTATGTTTATTAAATACTCACAGGGATTTGTTGTTATGCCCGGTGGTATGGGTACTTTAGATGAATTATTCGAAGCATTGACATTAATTCAAACTGAAAAAATAAAGAAATTCCCCATTTTGCTAGTAGGAAATGAATATTGGAGTGGACTACTTGGCTGGATTAAAAGTACTCTTTTAAAAGAACATAAAATTGATGCTTATGACCTCGATTTAATAAATGTTGTGGAGACTAAGGAAGAAGTTGTTGGAGAACTCCATAAATTTTATAAACAGGAATATTTTAAACCTAACTTCTAATTTTGTAGACATTAAAAATATAATATTTTTTATTGTTTTTGTTTTGATGCTAACTAGCCTCTCTTTTGGCCAAAAAGACATCTTATATGAAATTGATGCAGTCATAGAAAAAACGGGAAAAAATATAATAATTCGTCAGACGATATCTATCAAAAACCTACCTCCAGAAATCGGAGATACACTCTATTTTACAGATTGGTCAAATGCCTATTCAACTACTAAATCACCTTTAGCACAGCGATTTGTGGAAGAGTATGACAGAAGCTTTTTTCTGACCAATAAATCTAAACTGGGTTCAACCTCTATCAATTCTATCACTGTAAATGAATTGGAAACCCGGTGGGAAAGATTAGAAAATCAATGTGATATCATTAAGGTGGTAGGCGACTTTCATAAAAATGGCACTGACTCCACAGTTATCTCCATTGATTATAAGCTGATATTACCGGATGCTAAGTTTACTGGTTATGGGTACAATTTAACGAATGAAGCCCTTTTGAGAAATTGGTACATCACTTTAAGTCCGATTTACAATAAACAATGGAGAAATTACAGCAATCTAAACCTCAACGATAGTAGCATACAAGCAGCAGAATACAAACTAAAAATTAAAGCTCCTGATGGTGTAACCGTCCAAAGTAACCTTAAAAAAAATAAATCAGAAAATGGAGTGAATTATTTTTCTAGTAAATCTAACCGGGAAGTACTAGTTTATTTTACCAAAGACAATCCATTTAAGATTTTAAAAATCAACAATGACCGTACTCTTTTAACAAATATTTTTAGAGATTCTCTAGATGAAGACCAATCTATTGACAAAGCAAAAAGAATTGATGATTTCGTTACAAAAGCATTCGACTTTAGAGGTGAAAATAAGTTTTTGATACCCGCCTTGGTATATGATAATAATCCCTTTTTTGGATTGAATGACCTACCTAAATTTTTAGCACCTTTCAACGATTCATTTCTTGAGGAAATCAGTTTTTTAAAATCTTATTTACATTTTTACCTGTCAAATAACTTATCCATTGATTTAAGACAAGATCATTGGGTTATTGGAGGATTACAGACCTACCTGATGATCAAGTACATTGAGACTTACTATCCGAGAGAGAAATATTTAGGACGTATAGGAGATTTTAAGTTGATGAAAGCCTACACATTAGCCGATATAGATTTCAATGAAAGTTTTTGGATGTATTATGAGTTTATGGAGCGTGCAAATCTTCAACAGTCTGATTTATTACCCAAAGATCAATTAGTAAAATTTAATGAAAAGATTGGCTCCCCCTATCATGTTGGTGTTGGATTTAGATATGTTGAGCATTATATAGGGAAAGAATCCTTCGACAAGGCCTTGAGGGAATACCTCAATCAAGACGGAAAGGATTTGGAGTTAATCGCTTTGTTAAAAAAACACAGTCCAAAAAATATAGATTGGTTTAAAGATTTTTATCTAAAAGATAGAACGCCCACCGATATAAAAATCAAAGGGATCAAAAGAAACAAAGATAGTATTGTGGTAAATCTGACAAAAAATTCCGAAGACAATATTCCGTTTTTACTTAGTCAAGTCAAAGGTGACCTCATATTAGATCAACAATGGATTGAGAATATGGGGACTGCTTCTGCTGTAACCCTAAATAACCTAAAACCAGATTTTATAGCAATTAATCCTGAAATACGTTTACCCGAGACTAATAAAAACAACAATTGGAGATATATAAAAAACTTTCTAAACCTAAAGCCAATACAGTTCAACTTTTTGAGGGACTATCAATCTCCAAAGAGAAATCAAGTTTATTATAACCCTGTAGTCAATTATAACTTATATGATGGGCTATCACCGGGATCAAGATTTTACAATAAGGGACTTCTGATACAAAAGTTCACTTTCGAACTGATGCCACAATATTCTTCTTTGCAAAATGATTTGGTGGGTAAAGTAAAAATGTCCTATCGCTTGAACAATAATGGAAAATCGAATTATATAACTTCTTTTAATTTTTTTGGCAGTAGCTATCACTATTTAGAAAATCTAAGATATCAAGTAATTAATCCAGGAATTAATTTTTTATTCAGAACACCTGATTTCAGATCCAATAAGCGCAGTGCATTAAGTCTTTATTACTATAGCGTTAAAAGAGATAGTCCACCCGATCCAATTACTACACCCAATTACGAGCTTTTCTATTTGAGGTATATCAATTCAAATCGAGGAGCATTAAAATATACAAATTTCGATACCGGTATTCAGTTTTCAAAACAATTCACCAAAATTGAAATGTCATTTGACTATAGAAAGCTACTCCCAAACGGAAGTCAATTCACGGCTAGATTTTTTGCAGGAAAATTTTTAAAATACAACCAACAAGAATCCACTTTTTTTGATTTTAATCTCAATCGACCTCAGGATTATCTTTTTAGGTATAATTACTTTGGAAGATCTGAGGAAAAAGGGTTTTTTAGCCAACAAATAGTTTTGGCTGAAGGAGGTTTTAAATCCTTATTACTCCCTGCTTCAGCCAATGATTATTTATTGACAACCAACCTTACCCTAGGTATTTGGAAGTGGATTGAAGCCTACATAGATTTGGGTGTAATCAGAAACTACAAAAAGAATCCTCTTTTCTTATATGGATCTGGGTTTCGATTTAACATCCTTCCAGATTATTTGGAAATATTTTTCCCTTTACATAGTAGTAATGGCTGGGAATTCAGTGAGGTACCCTACGAAAATAAAATACGTTTCATTCTTACTTTTAGCCCTAAGCAGTTGACCAATCTTTTTTCTAGAAGGTGGTTTTAGAATAGGTTGTTTTTCTCGCATTAATTCGTCAAATTATCTCAAATCAAAATTTTGTAAATTTAATATCGAAAATGAAGATTGACAATAAAGAAACCAATTCAACTCTAAGCTTCGAGGATTACAAAAAATTGATTCTGGAAGATTACCAAGTTATTTTTACTAGTCGCCAAACAAGTATACTAGGTCGCAGAGAGGTACTTAGTGGTAAAGGGACATTCGGTATTTTTGGTGATGGAAAAGAGTTGCCTCAAATTGTACTCAATCGATTCTTTCAAGATGGTGATATTCGTTCTGGATATTACAGGGACCAAACCATAATGATGGCTCAAGGCCATCTTGATCCAGAAAAGCTTTTTGCGGGTATTTATGCTCATTCAAATATCAAAAATGAACCTATGTCAGCTGGTAGACAAATGGTGGGGCATTTTTCTAACACTTTGGTGGATGAAAATGGGATTTGGCTAGATCAAACCCAAACTAAAAATCATGTTTCAGATGTTTCATCTACAGGAGCTCAAATGCCTCGATTGATTGGTTTAGCCCAAGCTTCCAAAATTTATAGAAGCTTAAAAATCAAAAATTCACATAAATTTTCCAATAATGGAAACGAAATTGCATGGGGAACTATCGGAAATGGTAGTACCAGTGAGGGATTGTTTTTTGAAGCCATCAATGCAGCAGGGGTATTGCAAATCCCAATTGTAATGAGTATTTGGGATGATGATTATGGTATTTCTGTTGACAACAAGCAACAGACTACCAAGGAAAGTATTTCAAAAGCACTTGAAGGTTTTGCTCGAGAGAAGGATATGGGGATTGAAATTTTGACCGTCAAGGGATGGGATTATTCTGCATTGACAAAGGTATATTCCTATGCTTCTAGTATTGCTCGTGAAAAACACATACCTGTTTTGATTCATGTTACAGAGCTTACTCAGCCACTCGGTCACTCTACCTCAGGTTCTCATGAAAGGTATAAATCAAAGGAAAGACTCCAATGGGAGAAGAATTACGACTGTAACCTAAAGTTCAGAGAATGGATTCTCTCCAACGGAATTTCCGATGAAGATACCCTGGATAAAATTGAGTCTGAAATCAAAAACAGCGTTAAGGAAGCTAAAAATAAGGCATGGAAAGCCTATCAAAAACCAATATTAATTCTTAGAGATCAACTCAAAAAATTTTTAGAGGATTTTATTGCTCAATCCAATAATGATGTTGAACTAAAAATACTTTACAAGAAGTTAACACAAAAAACAGAACTTTTCTACCATGATATAGTTTCTACTGCACGAATGACATTTCCAATACTGGCCAATAATAAAATAAAAAACATGATGTCATTCAAGAATTGGTTAAAAGAGACCAAAGATGTAATTCAGGAAAAATACTCCTCTCATCTTTATAGCGAGGGTATAAATAGTACTGATCATATTAAGATTGTTCCCCCAAAATACGATCTGGAGACTCCCAAAGTAGACGGTAGGATTATTTTAAGAGACAATTTTGAGAAATTATTAAATAAAGAGGATCGATTGATTATTTTTGGTGAAGACAGTGGAAAAATTGGAGGAGTCAATCAAGGTTTAGAGGGATTACAAGACAAATATGGTAAAATAAGGGTTGCCGACACCGGAATTAGAGAAGCTACTATTGTAGGACAAGGCATTGGTATGGCGATTCGTGGATTAAAACCCATTGCAGAAATTCAGTATTTGGATTACATACTCTTTTGCATCCAAATTATCAGTGATGATTTGGCCACTCTGAGTTATCGGACCAAAGGAAGACAATTGGCACCATTGATCATTAGAACAAGAGGCCACCGCTTGGAGGGTATTTGGCATTCTGGTTCTCCTATGGCCGGCTTGATTCACCTTATAAGGGGCGTACAGCTTTTGGTACCCAGGAATATGACACAGGCTGCAGGTTTTTACAATGCATTACTAAAAGCTAATCAACCTGCTATTGTTATAGAACCCCTTAACGGATATCGCATTAAAGAAAAACTACCCTCTAACCTTGGAGAATATTGTTTTCCTATTGGAAAAGTTGAAATACTTAAAAAGGGAACTGATGTTACCCTTATTTCATACGGTTCCACACTTAATATTGCTAATAAAGCAGCTGATAAGTTAGAGTTATATAATATCAGTGTTGAAGTAATAGATGTACAGACTCTCATTCCTTTTGATAAGGAAAAAGAAATAAAACAAAGTATAATTAAGACAAACCGACTATTGATTGTAGACGAAGATATGCCAGGTGGGGCTTCGGCCTATATATTACAACAACTGCTGGATGAGCAAAAAATCTATCCCCTTTTGGACAGCCAGCCTAAACTCCTTACAGCAAAAGAACACCGCCCTGCTTATGCCGAAGACGGAGATTATTTCTCAAAACCCTCATCAGAAGATATATTTGAAAGTGTTTATGAAATAATGCACGAAAACAACCCCAATCAATTTCCTTCATTATAATTTTAAGTTGCAAAAACCTTTACCAATAGATCTTGAAGTATATAATACTGGTTAGCTGATTTCACTCCTACCCCTTTGCTTTTTAGATCAGCTTCTAATGTCAGAGAAATTGCTTTTATTACCTGTTTGAGACTGAATTTTTTACAAGCATGTTCATAGTCTTTAATAAAATAAGGTCTAACTCCCAATATTGAAGCTGCTTTTGATTTGTCTCCCAAACTATGATACAACATCACCCTTCTAAAAAAATTATAAAGGCCAAATATGGTCAGAGGCAGGGGGTGGTTTTTGGGATTTTCGGCCATGTATTTTACAATTTTGGTACATTGAAAAAAATCACGCTTACCAACTGCTTTGTATAATTCAAAATTGTTATAGTCTTTACTGATACCCACGTATTGTTCTATAAGTTGAGGAGTGATTTGGGAATAATCCTCCAAAATAATTTTTAACTTATCAATTTCTTTTTCGATTTTACTTAAATCGTTGCCCAAAGCTTCGAACAATATTTGAAGTGTATTTTCATCAATTTTAAATTTAGCTGCCTGAAGCCGATCACCAATCCACTGAACTACTTGGTTGTCGTATAAGGTTTTGGTTTCCATGATTGCACCTACCTTTATGGCGGCCTTATAAAGTTTCTTTCTTTTATCAAAAGCTTTATGCTTAAAGCAAAAAACGATAATTGTTTGCATCTGGGGATTTGAAAGATATTCGGCAATCAGGTCAGTTGATTTATCTAAATGTTGTGCTTCTCTGACCACAACCAAATGATATGAAGATGCAAGAGGAAATCGCTTGGCGGCTTCAATAATCTGACTAGATTCTACCTCTTTACCGTAAAACAATGAATAATCGAATGAGCGGCTCGCTTCTTGTATTACTTTTTCTGTGATTTTATTTTCAATACTATCAATAAAAAATGGTT
>CAJWAY010000023.1 GCA_913020685.1 uncultured Flavobacteriaceae bacterium | reverse complement strand
ACTCAACCAACCCTCAACTTTGATTGAAGGGAATAATGGGGTGTATATGATTGAGGTGACTTCTAAAGAAATTGCTGAAGAATTAAAAAGTTATAAAGCTTATGCCAAAGCCCTCCAAAATGAGGAAAATATTCGAATCAACAATACAATTTACCAAGTACTTCGTTCTAGCGCTGAGGTCAAAGACAATCGTCATCTATATTACTAAAACAGCATCTCTTGGTAGGTTATTACAACATCAAAACCTTTTGTTTTAAAATATTTAGGAGTATCTATGTCTCCGGTGGCCAAAATAAAGTCACCTCCCCAGGCACCCAAACTTTTGATTGCCCCCTGAAAATCAGGAAATAGCTTTTCTTTTACTGGGACAACGCCCAAAATTTTAGAGATAAAACTTTCGTGCTCGGAGATTAATCGTTCAAAATCATTTAGTTTATGAGCATTCGTTATCTCTCTTGTGAGGCTTGAGGCATAAGAAATCTGTTCCTTTGCTATATTTTGTCTTTTAAAAAATTCAATGGCCTCCCTGCTATTTTTCTTTTGGTTAAGGTAGACAAAGTATAAGCTGGTTTTAAATGGAGGTTCAAATTCACACCTTTCAATATGGGGATCTAAATGTTGTTTACGAAAGATAAGCGGACTTTTTGCAGTCGCACAGGCAATATCAAATCCACTCCCCCCAAAGCTATTTTGAAGTAGCTTGTATGGATTGGTTTGAGACCAGCGGGCCAAGTTTGAAATCAATGTTGAGGATGTCCCCAGACCCCATTGACGTTCAAATTCCAAATGGGTTTTTACTGTTCCTCCGTTTTTACTTAAAAAGTTATTTTTTTGATCCCGAACGGCTTTTAAGATTTTGGAAAGCCTGAGAGCAATGGTTTCACTGCTAGTGTTTGAAACACTAAAATCCATTATATTTATATTTGCATCGAACCACAGCTCATTCTTAAAGTCCCAACTTTCCCAATTTAATGTTTTTGAATCATTGGGTTTAAATTCAAGTGATTGTCCCATCTTGGTGGGTATGGCCAATGCCTCTGCGCCGACTAAAACCATGTATTCCCCAGTGAGTAAAATTTTTCCATGGCTATAGCACCTTGTCATTGGGATCAAATTTTGGATTTTAAAAAATCACTTACTGCACTGTAAGTAACCGTACGGCCATTAAAAAATTGCATGGCTTTTTTCTTCTGATCGACTGTTGCATCCTGTTGATTAAGAATGTTGAGCAAATGCATTTTCATGTGCCCTTTTTGGATTCCCGAGGTGATCAGCGATCTTAAAGCTGCAAAATTTTGAGCCAAACCCGCTACTGCGACAATTTCCATTAGATTTTTGGCATTGGGATTACCCAACAATTCCATAGACCATTTCACCATGGGGTGCAATTGGGTAAGCCCTCCTACAGTCCCCAGTGAAAGTGGTAATTTGAGTTGGAAAACAAATTCATCTCTCTCCAAAAAAGCATGGCTTAGGCTCGAATATACTCCCTTCCTTGCAGCATAGGCGTGAATACCTGCTTCTACTGCTCTAAAGTCGTTTCCAGTAGCTATTACCACTGCATCAATTCCGTTCATGATTCCTTTGTTGTGGGTAACAGCACGGTAAGGTTCTTTTTGCGCAATTTCTAAAGCTTGAATAAATTTTTTAGCAAACTGAATTCCTGACATTTCGTCCGTAACCTCTAATTTGTTTACATGGCATCGCACCTCAGCCTGAACTAGGCATTCTGGGACATAATTTGAAAGAATACTCATGATGACCTCAATAGAAAGCCGCTCATTCAAAAACGGTTTGTGCTCTTCCGCCTGAGTTTGAAGTGTCGTGGCGATTTTTTCAAGGCATGAATTAATAAAATTTGCACCCATAGAGTCAATTGTCTCAAAAGTGAGGTGCAGCTGATAGTAATCTTCTATTAAATCCGATTTATCATTCAGTTCTATGTTAAAAATTCCTCCACCCCTTTGTCGCATGTTGGCCGTAAGTGAGGAGGTACTGTCGATGAGTATTTGTTTTTTCTCTTTGAAAAAAGACTTTAACAGTTCTGTTTTTCCCTTAAATAAAAAGTGAACTTGCCCTATTTTTTTTGTTCCCAGAATTTGAGCTTTGAACCCACCTCTGGAGGCCCAAAACTTTGCAGACATACTTGCAGCAGCTACTACAGAACTTTCCTCTATGGCCATGGGAATTGTGTATTGCTTCCCATTGATTAAAAAATTGGGGGCTACGCCCATGGGGAAATAGAAGTTGGCAATAGAATTTTCAATGAACTCATCGTGAATTTTTTGAACCATCTCATTACTGTGGTTATAGGTTGAAATGATCTCTTTTGCTTTTTGGACATCTTCAAAATGCATTTGGGTTATCCAATTTATTTTTTCTATTTTGGACAATTTTGAAAACCCTTCTATTTTCTTAGACATACCTATCTTTTCTGGAAGATGTAAAGATACATTATTCTATATTTTAACATTGCTGGTATAATATCTACTTAAACCACGTTATGGTATAAAATAAGTAACTTTGAAACAAAAAATTATAAAGTTCTATGTTAGAGTCATTTCAAAACGAGTTCAGAGAGAGAGACTTTTTGGGTCATCCCATGGGACTATTTGTTTTGTTTTTTACAGAACTTTGGGAACGCTTTTCCTATTATGGAATGCGTGCCCTATTTACTATTTTTTTGGTAGCAGAGACCACAAGTCAAAACCCAGGTTTTGGATGGTCAAATGAGAAGGCTTTGTGGCTTTATGGTTGGTATACCATGTTGGTTTACATTGCTGCCATACCTGGTGGATGGATCGCAGATAATTTACTAGGGCAGAAGAAGATGGTCATGCTGGGTGGGCTTTTACTTTGCATAGGGCACGGAATTTTAGCGTTTGATAGTGAGTTCAGTTTTTATATTGGTTGTGTTTTTATTATTTTGGGGGTAGGAGGACTTAAACCTAATATTTCCAGTATGGTAGGTGGGCTCTACCCTCCAGGAGATGAAAGAAGAGATCTTGGATTTTACATTTTTTACATGGGAATAAATTTGGGCGCATTTTTGGCTCCACTCTTTTGTGGTTGGGTTGGTGAAACCTACAATTGGCATTATGGTTTTGGTCTCGCAGCCATTGGTATGGCTTTAGGACAAATAACTTATTATTTTGGTCAAAAATATCTTGTTGGTGTTGGGGAATTAAAAAAAATCTCAGTTGAGAAAAAAAAGGAATTACGCAAAAAAAAATTATCCCAAGTGGAAAAGGATAGGGTTAAGGTACTGTTGATCTCATTTTTAATGATTATCATTTTTTGGGGGGCTTTTGAACAGGCTGGTGGATTGATGAATTTGTATGCAAAACAAAAAACAGACCGGATACTTCTGGGTTTTGAAATCCCAGCCTCTTGGTTTCAGTCATTAAATGCCTTTTTTATTATTACTCTTGCTGTAGTGGTTGGTGGTATCTGGATGAGAGTCAAATCAAAAGGCAAGGAGGCTTCTGCAATTTTTAAAATAGCTATAGGTATTATCATTATGGGATTTGGTTTTTTATTTATGCGCTTTGCTGCTTCAGAATACGAACTTCTTGGATATTCATCTATGCATTGGTTGGTAATGGCATATTTATTTCATACTGTTGGAGAATTATGTGCCTCGCCTGTTTCTTTATCCTACATTACCAAGTTGGCCCCAGAAAAATACGCTGCCTTGATGATGGGCTTTTATTTTGCTGCCTCAGGGTTAGGAAATAAGCTGGCAGCCAATATAGGTGAGAATGCAGGAGATTCAGGAGAAAAGGCGACTTTTACAGGAATTTTTGTTTTTTGTACATTATTTGGCCTATTAGTTATTGCTATTCTGAAACCCCTAAATCGCCTATCTCATGGGGCAGAGGATTTAAGTGAAAAATCTATTTGATTATTATGAATATGAGATATGTATTTCTTGTGTTTTGCCTTAGTGGTCTTTGGATCCAAGCCCAATCAATTAAGTGGATGACTCTTGGAGAAGCTCTTGAAGCTCAGAGAGAAAACCCAAAAAAAATAATTGTCGATGTTTATACTAATTGGTGTGGACCTTGTAAATTGATGGATAAAAAAACTTTTCAAAACCGTGATGTAGCAATCTATATTTCTAAATATTATTATGCTGTAAAGTTTAACGCAGAGGGTCTAGAAACGATTAATTACTATGGGAATACTTTTACCAATCCTGATTATGATCCCGATCGAAATGGTAGAAACTCAACCCACCAGTTTACCGAATTTTTGGGTGTTAAAGGATATCCAACTGTTGTTTTTATAAGTGAGACTGGGGATTTGATTACTCCATTGGTAGGTTATCAAAATCCACAACAGATAGAACTTTATCTTAAGATGATTAAGCAAGGGGATTATATGATTTTTAAAAAGCCTGAGGATTTTGAAAATTATCGTAAAAATTTTATACCCAGATTCAGAGGTTGATAGGTTATGCTTTCACCCCCAAAATTTATTGAAAAAACTATTTTAGTGACTCAATAATTAGCTTTGCTGTTTTTTTACTGGCCCCTTCTTTACCAAGAATAGTTCGGAGTTCTTCGTAATCCTCTTTGAGTTTATTTTTGCCTGTGTCTGAAAGAACATACTCAAGTTGTTGTGCGACTTTCTTAATATTGAAATCTCTTTGAATAAGTTCTTTAACTGCCTCACGATCCAGAATCAGATTGACCAGAGAGATGTATTTCAACTTTACAAGCCATTTACCAATCAGATATGACAAAAAGCTACTTCGGTAACAGACTACTTGTGGGACATTGAGCAGTCCAGTTTCTAATGTAGCCGTTCCGCTAGAAACAATAGCTGCTCTAGCATGCAAGAGGAGGTCGTAAGTTTTGTTTTGAATGACTTTGACCTTTTCAACATTAAAGAATTTCTGATACCATTCTGGATCTATTCCAGGAGCACCGGCAAGAACAAATTCAAATTGAGGATAAAGAGGTACTAACTTTAAAAAAATGGGGAGCATTTTTTTGATTTCTTGCTTTCTGCTACCCGGTAATAATGCGATGATGTTTTTCTTTTCAGACAATTGATTTTCTTTGAGAAAAGTAGTTGTTTTTTTATTTTTAATGAGGGTATCCATAATGGGGTGTCCAACAAATTCAACTTTAAATTTATGTTTGTTTTCAAAAAATTCTTTTTCGAAAGGAAGAATAACATAGAGGGCATCCAAATCTTTTTTCATTTGATATACCCTTTTTTCTTTCCAAGCCCAAACCTGAGGACTGATGTAAAAATGATTTTTAAAGCCTTGTTGCTTGGCCCATTTTGCGATTCTGAGATTAAATCCAGGATAGTCAATATAAATTATGACATCGGGTTTAAAGCCGGTTATGTCTTCCTTACATAATTTGATGTTTTTAAAAATAGTACCAAGATTGACGAAAACCTCCCAAAAACCCATAAAAGCAAGCATTTTGTAATGCTTTACCAATACCCCACCTGCCTGTTGCATCAAATTACCTCCCCAAAAACGAATCTTAGCTTTACTGTCTTTTTCTCTCAAAGCTTCTATCAATTTTGATCCATGAAGATCACCAGATGCTTCGCCTGCGATAATGTAATATTTCAATTTAAAATATTTTAAGAATTGCAATAATTACCACGATTAGTATAGAGGTGGTCATGACTCCTTTAGCAAAATTTGTTTTTCTCTTGTGCATTCCCAAAAAGAACAACGGTAGATTTATTAGTGCGCTAACACTTATGAGACCACCTAATTTTTTTTTTTTAAAAAAATAAGAAATTCCTTCTTCAATTGGTGCCTCCGAAAAATATAATAATAAAAAAATCATTACACTCAAACTAGCAAAAAAACTAGCAATTAAGCCCTGAAAAAATTCTTTATTAATCAAAATTCCAAGAGTTTAGTCGTTGAATAGCATGATGTGCTGTAAGGTCAAACTTGATAGGAACTATAGAAATGTAGCCTTGACTTAAAGCCCATTCGTCAGTGTCTTCACCTTTGTCCTCATTTACGAATTTGCCAGTCAACCAGTAATAATCAAGCCCCATTGGATTGGTTCTTTTGTCGAACTCCTCTACCCAACAGGCCTTGGCTTGCCGACAAATTTTGACACCTTTAATTTTATCCTCAGAGAGTTTTGGAAAGTTGACATTCAAAACCACATTAGATGGAATTTTGTTTTGCAAAGCACTGAGGGTAATTTTTTTAACGTAGTTTCTTACAGCGTCAAAATTAGCACTCCATCTATAATCTAATAAAGAAAAACCTATTGCTTGTATCCCCTCAATACCTGCCTCAACGGCTGCGCTCATTGTCCCTGAGTAAATAACATTAATGGAAGAATTGGATCCGTGATTAATTCCTGAAACGCAAAGGTCGGGCTTACGTTCTAAAATTTCATTTACTGCTAGTTTTATGCAGTCAGCTGGAGTTCCGGAACAACTGTATTCAACATGATTACCTTCTTTGACATCTATTTTGGTGCAGTGAAGTGTAGAGTTAATTGTTATTGCATGTCCCATTGCTGATTGTGGGCTGTCTGGAGCAACAACAACTACCTCACCAATCTCACTCATCACTTCAATTAATTTTCTTATTCCGGGCGCTGTGATCCCATCGTCGTTAGTTACTAGTATTAGAGGTTTATTTTTCATGAATTAATTATTCACAGTAAATTTAAAAATATTAATTCCTCATTATGAATTTAGTATCAACAAAAAAGTTTTTGAGTTTAGGCTTAATAAGGGGTTGTTTTTTGGTTAAATTTACCAACTAATAAAAATATTATGAGACTTTCAGGACTGTTTGTCGTTGCTGTATTTGCGATGATTCTAATCGGAAGTTCCTCATTTGAAGGAGATAACCCTGATAAAGATAAATTATTAATTGAAGTGATTTCTTATGTAATGCAAAGAGGTCACTATGATCCTAAAGATATTGATAATACGTTTTCAGAACACGTTTTCGACAACTTTATTCAGGGTATAGACGGACAGCACCGTTTTTTTCTTCAATCTGATATCAATAATTTGAAAAGGTTTAGGTATGAAATTGATGATCAAATTAAAAAAGCTGATATTTCTTTTTTCAATATGACTTACGATAAGTTAGTTGCTCGTATGGGTCAAGTAAAAGAATTTTACAGTGAGCTGTTGAATGATCCTTTTGATTTTAGTATAAAGGATTCGATTAATCTCAACTTTGAGAAGTTACCCTATGCTAGAACCTTAAATGGCCTTAAAGAATTATGGCGAAAAAGATTCAAACTCTCTACTCTTGAATACTACTCAGATTTATTAGAACAGCAAGATTATGAAATAGAAAATGACAGTTCGTATCAGATAAAGTCAAAAATTGTACTAGAGCAAGAAGCCCGAAAAAAAACAAAAGAAAATATTAAAAGTTATTTTGAGATTTTTGATGAAGTAGAGCGAAATGAATGGTTTTCAATTTATATAAACTCAATCACCCTTGAGTTTGATCCTCATAGTAATTATTTTGAACCAGATAAAAAAGAGGAGTTTGATCAAAATATTTCAGGAAAGTTTGAGGGTATTGGAGCACGATTGCAGAAGAAAGATCAAGTGGTTGAAATTGTAGAAGTCATTGTAGGAGGTCCAGTATGGAAGGCCAAAGCGCTTGAGGTAGGGGATGTCATTCTTAAAGTAGCCCAAAAAGATGAAGATGCCGTAGAAATCGGTCCTATGCGTCTGAGTGACGCAGTCAAATTGATTAAAGGTCCCAAGGGGACCCAGGTGTATTTGACTGTTAAGCGAGTGAGTGGTGTTATTGAGGAAGTCATTATTAACAGGGGTGTGGTTGAGTTGGAAGAGTCATATGCTAAATCAAGTGTTATTCAGAAAAATGAAAAAAAATACGGCTTTATTCAGTTGCCTAAATTCTATATTGATTTCAAAGATCAGAATGGTAGAAATGCTGCTAGTGACGTCAAAAGGGAATTATTAGCTCTAAAAAAAAGAAATATCAGTGGTATCATATTAGATTTGAGAAATAATGGAGGTGGTTCGCTAAGAACAGTCGTTGATATCACTGGATTTTTTATAGATAAAGGCCCCGTGGTACAAGTGAAAACTACCGGTGGAGCAAAAGATGTTTTATCAGACGAAGACACATCCATTGTTTGGGATGGTTCATTAGTAGTTATGGTGAATCAATTTTCTGCTTCTGCATCAGAAATTTTAGCAGCAGCACTGCAAGATTATAAAAGAGCTATCATTTTGGGAAGTAAACAAACTTTTGGTAAAGGAACTGTTCAAAATGTAATTGATTTAAATCGGATAATATCCGGCGGAACACATGGCGACTTGGGAGCTGTAAAGGTCACAACTGACAAGTTTTATCGCATTAATGGAGGATCTACTCAGCTGGAGGGGGTACGAAGTGATATTGTACTTAAAAATCAATATTCCTACATTGAAGTGGGTGAAAAAGACCAGGATAACCCTTTGTCTTGGGACAAAATAGAACCTGCTCGATATAAGCAATGGGGGAATCATACCAATTTTGATTATGCTTTGAAACAGAGTGAAAATAGATTAAAGGATGACCCCTACATCCAAGTTATTGAACAACAGGCTAGAAGAATTGAAGCCCAGCAAGATAATTATGTCTTCACCCTCAACTATGATGATTATGTAATAGAACAGGACATAAATAAAAAAATCATAGATAAATTTAGTGTACTCAAAGATTACAAATCAGACCTTACTTTTGAATGGATACAGGACCCAGGTTTACCTGTTGACGATACCGTTAAAGAACGTAAAAATAGGTGGATAGAAGCATTAGAAAGTGATTATTATGTTTCAGAAGCAGTAAGTGTTCTTGAAGATTTGAACATCAACCTAGAGAATTATCCTATAGCTCAGAATAAAAAGTAATCTTGATATTTTGAGGGAGACCGTTGTCTACAAAAAATTTCTGAAAGACCTGTGGGCCCCTTTCAGCGCAATTTATATCCTTAGTATGGTTTTGATGGCCATTTTCGCCTATCAAATTGCTCCTGACAGTACTTCCAATGCTAACCAAATGCATTTATCAATTCATTCTAAACCTCCGGGATTTAAAGTAAAGGTTTTGGTATTTAAATCTAATTATTACCCTTCTAATAACAGGTCTTTTTTTTCAGGAGAGATAAATAAAACATCAGAAATTCCGATACAAGATTATAAGATAAGATCCGATGGAGCCGAAATTCAACCTTATGGTTCCCCAACAGACTATTTTGAGTTTATCGAAGCGTCAAAACTTCAATCACCACTTACGGAATCTAGCTTTGAAAAACAGCATTTAAAGGAAAAAAAATTCTTATTAGGAACAGACAAGTACGGTAGAGATATGTTAAGTCGATTGATCATAGGATCTAGGATATCTCTTTCCGTTGGGTTTATTGCTGTATTTATTTCACTTTTGATAGGTGTTTTTTTGGGTGCTTTGGCTGGATTTTATGGAGGTTATTTTGATAAAGGAATTGTCTGGTTAATCAATGTTTTCTGGTCCATTCCTACTTTGTTGATTGTGATTGCTATTACTTTGGCTTTGGGCCGAGGTTTTTGGCAAGTTTTTATCGCTGTGGGATTAACCATGTGGGTAGAGGTAGCTAGAGTCGTGAGAGGTCAGGTTTTATCCCTAAAGGAAAAAACTTTTGTAAAGGCTGCTCAAACACTAGGATATGGTCAAATGAGAATCATATGGTATCATATTTTTCCATTGCTAATTCCTCCTTTAATCGTTATATCAGCAGCCAATTTTGCAAGTGCAATCTTGATTGAAAGTGGACTGAGCTTTTTGGGGATTGGCACTCAACCCCCCGTGCCGAGTTGGGGGGGGATGGTAAAAGATCACTTTAGATATTTGCTATTGGGAAAACCTTATTTGACATTGTTACCAGGACTGGCTATAATGAGTTTGGTTTTGGCATTTATGACACTAGGTAACAGCCTCAGAGATATTTTAGATGTAAAGCACTAGGTTACCAATCATTGAGTCTATTGGCATCGAAGTTTAAATGCATAAAAATCATTATGCTGAAGGCTAAAATGCTTGACCCACCATAACTAATGAAAGGTAGAGGAATTCCGATTGTGGGAACAATGCCCAAAGACATACCGATATTAATAAAAAAATGTGTGAAAATAAGTCCGGCTATTCCATAAGAGAAAATTCTTCGAAATTTGTTGGTTTGTTTTTCAGCTTGAAAAATAACTCTGAAAATGAGCAAACAAAAAAGAAAAATTAGAAAAAAACTTCCTGAAAACCCCCATTCCTCTCCAATTGTACTGAATATATAATCAGTATGTTGCTCTGGAACAAAATCACCTTTAGTCTGAGTACCCTCCAAAAACCCTTTGCCCTTTAAACCTCCTGAACCAATTGCAATTTTAGATTGATTGATATTATAACCAACCCCTTGAGAATCAACTTCTTTTCCCAAAACAAGATTGATCCTATCACGGTGGCGTTGTTCAAAAACATTTTCAAAAATGTAATTAACTGAGTATGAAAATCCAATTGAAACCATTAGTAAAATCAGAAAAGGTAAAATTTTTACTTTTGGATAAATCTTTTTGAAAATAAAGAACAGTAAAAAAATTAACATCGTAATTATTCCAATGACCACAACAAAAGAAAAACTTAGGGTAATAAAAAACAAGATAAATACAGTGAGAAAAATAATTAAATAGGCATAGTTAAGTCCTTCTCTAAACAATGGAAAAAAGAAGGCGCCGAAAACCAAAGCAGATCCTGGATCAGGTTGTAGAATAATAAGTATGATGGGAAAGAGAATATATGCACCAATTTTGAATATTGTTCTCCAGGTCTTAAGATCCGATTGAAACTTACTTAAAATGCTCGCGATTATCAACGCGGTAGTTACTTTGGCCAGCTCTGACGGTTGAAAACTTATTCCACCAATATTATACCAAGAAGTTGCACCCGAAACCGTCTTCCCAAAAACAAAAAGACCTACCAAAAGAACAATGCTAAAGGAGTAAGCCAACGTAGCGAATTGCTCAAAAAATTTACTGTCTACTGTAAGAATAACTATGCCAATAAAAAGGCTAAAAATTATAAATAACACTTGCTTTCCAATAGCTTGAGTGAAGTCAAAAAGACCTCCAGAAGTCTCACTAAAGGTGGCAGAATAAACATTGACAACACCAAATACTAATAGTAATATATAAATTAACATTAATGTCCAATCAAGTCGGTAAATTATACTTTTATTCATTGATTACAAACTGTTCTCCTGAATAAGGTTTTTCGTATTCTGCTTTCAAACTCCCATTAAACATTTTGTTTTCCAACCATTTTCTTTTGACATCACCATTAAGGTATTTTTCAATCATCAAACTTGCAATTGGGGCGGCCCACCTTGCCCCCCAATAACCATTTTCCACATAGACTGCAATTGCAATTCTAGGATTGTCTTTTGGAGCAAAAGCAATGAAAATGGAATGGTCTGTGAGCTGTGTTTTTATACCATTTATTTTCATAAAATTTTCGACGGTTCCTGTTTTTCCACAGACATTGATTCCCTTGATTTTGGCAACTTTTGCAGTCCCTCTTTCTACTACCTGATACATACCATCGATAACCGTTTCAAAGTGAATGGAATCAATCGTGGTCTCCCTTTTTTCATATACTTTACTCAAAGAGTCATTAATCACAGATTTGAGGAAATGAGGTTGAATAAAATACCCCCTGTTAGCAATAGCGGCAGTGAAGTTGGCCATTTGGATGGGGGTGGTAAGCAGTTCCCCTTGACCAATGGCATTGGAAACAACCGTAGCAGATTTCCAACCCCCTTTTTTATACCAATAGTTGTAATAATCTGCGTCCGGGATAAAACCTTTTTTCCCTATTGGTAAGTCATAACCAAGGAAGTTTCCTAAACCAAAACTCTTTAAATGTTGATTCCAAATGTTCATTCCATCCTCAACATTTTCACCTGCTCGATCTATAATCCTTCTGTATATGTTGGTAAAATAAGTATTACAGGATCGGTAAATGCCGGAGCTCAAGTTGTTTTTGGTTCCAGGTCTGCAATGACATTCCATAAACATTCCATGGGAGTAGAAGTGACCTTTTTGGCACAAGTATTCCATCTCCGTATCAATGACTCCCTCTTGCAGTGCAATAAGTGCATTGAGTGTTTTGAAAGGAGATCCGGGAGCATATTGTGCCTGTAGACCCCTGTCGAATAGTGGTTTTCCAATTGTATCCAACACCAGTTTTCGAAAATTTTTGGATCGTTTTCTTCCAACTAGTATATTGGGATCATAGCTGGGAGCTGAAACCAAAGCAAGTACTTCCCCAGTTTTGGGTTCTATGGCTACAATACCTCCTCTTTTGTTTTGAAATAATTCTTCACCGTATTGCTGAAGTTCCCTGTCAATGGTAAGGTGAAGGTTTTGCGCACCCTCCACAGGAACATCATACTCCCCCTCCTCATAGGAACCTATGATTCGATTGAATCGATCCTTTTGATAAAATTTCTTTCCTTTCTTTCCTCTTAAAAAGTGTTCGTAATATTCCTCTATTCCCTGTCTACCGATCAATTCCCCCAAGCGGTAGTAATCGTCTTTTTTCATATCGTTTTTGTTGACCTCACTAACATAGCCCAATAAGTTGGAAGCTAGAGAAATAGGATAGTTTCTGACTGAGCTTTTTTGCAGAAAAAAACCGGAGTATTTCCAAATCTTTTCCTGAATTACGGCATTGCGTTCTTTGGAAATTTTTCCAACAATTATGGAAGGGAGTTTTACAGAAAAAGTTCTGGCAAATTTGATTTTATCTTTAAGGTCATGTTTTGAAACACCCAATATTTTAGAGAGTTCAAGGGTGTCAAAGGAAGTAATATTTTCTGGAATGGCCATTAAATCATATACAGGCTGGTTGGAAACCAAGAGTTTATTGTTTCTATCATAGATATAGCCACGTTCTGGGTAAATGGAGTTTTCAATTACAGCATTGCCATCTGAGAGGAGTTTGTAAGATGAATTGAGTAATTGCAAACTGATGAGCCTTCCTATAAAAACAAAAGCAGACAAAAGAGTTATAGCCGGTAAAAAAAAACGCCTAATCATTTTTCTTTAAATAATCCCAATGAAATGTATACCATTATAAAGGTAAAAAAAGATGTAAAAAGAGTGTTTTTTAGAATGGTAATGGTGTTGTTAAAACTAAAGTAGATTACACTGTAGAGCACTAAATGGTGAATCATCACCATCAACAACAGATACAGTAATCTTTGACTTAGCAGACTTCCCTTAATCATTCCCATAGGAACATCATAATTCACGCCAAAAGAAAATTTAATGATGGATGGTCTCAAAAAAGCGATGGTCAATGTAGCTATGGTATGACCTCCTGATCCCTGTGTCAATAAATCGAGCAGTAGCCCCATGAAAAAACCCAAAATGATTAATAAAGTTGGGTTGCTATCCAAGCGGTAGACAATGATATATAAAAGATAGAGGTTTGGATTGATGAACCCAAATAAATTTATCATGTTCAGCAAAAAAGATTGCAGAAACAGCAAAAGAAAAAACTGAAAAACAGATACTATATTATCGCGATTCATTTTTTAATTGATTGAGTTGATCCTTCTTTTTGTTCTTTAAAATATAAACGAACTCTTTTTGCGTAAGATTACTAAAGAGTTCAATATCAATATCGTAGTAACCTTCGAGTTTAGGCTTTTTAAAATTTAAAACTTTTCCAATTGGTATGCCATGAGGGAAATAATCCGACATGCCGCCGGTCACTATGGTGTCCCCCACCACAACAGGATTTATGGTGGAAATATCGTCCAATTTCATTCTTTTGGGGTGGTTGCCTTGCCAAGAAAGAGATCCATAAGCACCATTCTTTTTAAAGCTCGCATTAATTTTTATATCTCGGTGTAATATGGAAATCACACTTGAAAAATTGGCAGTAATTTGATTGACAATACCTACTATACCATCACTGGATATTACTCCCATTTCTTTTTCTATTCCATCGAGGTATCCTTGATCTATTATTAAGTAATTTCTTGCACTTTGATAATTGTTTTTGATAATTCTTGCTCCTAAAACTTGAAAAGCAAAACTATTGATGGCTTGATCTTTTTGGGCTTGCTCAGAAAAAAGAATTAATTCTAGCCCCTTAAGCTTAATATTTTCTGCAATTAGCTTTTCGTTTCTACTAGCTAGATCAAGATAATTTGAAATATTCTGCCCTGCTAGATTGATGTTGCTTGAAAGAACAAGTGCTGCATTACTAAAGACGGATTGGTGGTAAAAACTTCTTAGGTTTAAAAAAAGAAGGGATATCATCAATAACACAGTATATAAAAGAGTGTTTTTGTACTTAATTAGGGCATTGATGAGCTGCCGCATAAGTCCTTATTTGATCAAAATGGTTTTATATCGCTCGATATTTTTTAAGGTGATTCCAGTTCCTCTTACAACTGCCTGCAGTGGGTCTTCGGCAATATAAACAGGTAGATCGGTCTTTCTGGAGAGTCGAACGTCAAGTCCTCTTAGGAGAGCTCCGCCACCGGCAAGATATATTCCAGTGTTATAGATATCGGCTGCCAATTCTGGAGGGGTTTGAGATAGAGCTTCCATAATGGCCTCTTCAATTCTTATGATAGACTTGTCCAAGGCTTTGGCAATTTCAGTATACGAGATCATTGCCTGTTTGGGTTTTCCAGTAACCAAATCTCTTCCTTGCACTGACATTTCGTCGGGAGGGTTTTCAAGATCTTCAATTACAGAGCCAATTAGTATTTTGATTTTTTCAGCAGTTCGTTCACCGACATATAGGTTATGTTTGCTTCTCATATAATTAACAATATCATTGGTAAAAACATCTCCTGCAATCTTGACTGATTTGTCACATACAATTCCGGACAGAGCTATGATGGCTATTTCTGTAGTTCCCCCCCCAATGTCAACAATCATATTTCCCTTGGGTTGCATTATGTCTATGCCTATTCCGATGGCCGCTGCCATAGGCTCGTGAATCAAATAAACTTCTTTGCCATTAACGCGCTCCGCAGATTCTTTTACAGCTCTCATTTCAACCTCTGTGATCCCAGAGGGAATGCAAATAACCATTCTTAGTGAGGGGGTAAAAAATTTTTTTTTGAGAGTAGGTATACTTTTGATCAAGGTATTGATCATTTGCTCTGAAGCATTAAAGTCGGCTATGACACCATCTTTCAGGGGTCTTATGGTCTTAATATTTTCATGTGTCTTTCCATGCATCATACTAGCCTCGTCTCCTATGGCAATGATCTTGTTGGTAGTCCTGTCAATTGCTACTATAGAGGGACTGTCCACCACCACTTTGTCGTTGTGGATTATTAATGTATTTGCAGTACCTAAATCTATTGCGATTTCCTCGGTTAGGAGACCCATAACTTATTGATTTTATTATCTATAAAGTTATGAAAATTAATGTTTAAAATGACGCGTACCAGTAAAGACCATAGATAAATTATTTTCGTTGCAATAATCTATGGAAAGTTGGTCTTTGATTGACCCTCCGGGCTGAAGGACACTACATACTCCTGCTTTGTGAGCAATTTTTACACAATCGGGGAAAGGGAAGAAAGCATCACTTGCCATTACAGCACCATTGAGGTCAAAATCGAAATGCTTAGCTTTTTCAATGGCTTGGTTTAATGCATCTACCCTTGAAGTTTGTCCGGTGCCTGAGGCTAGTAATTGACCATTTTTTGCCAATACAATGGTATTTGATTTGGTATGTTTACAAATTTTTGAAGCAAAGATCAAGTCTT
>CAJWAY010000022.1 GCA_913020685.1 uncultured Flavobacteriaceae bacterium | reverse complement strand
GCGTAATCTTTATTTCCAAAATCGGTCATTAAAGTTACTATCGGCATAAGAGCTTAGTGGATAAAATTATTTAATTTTGAAAAAGAGACAAACTACAAGCAAAAATAATTTTTTTTAATTGACTATCCTTTGAACGAAATAAAAATTGAACTTTCTGAGGTCAATCCTCAGGAATTTTTCGGACAGCAAAACATCAACATTGAAAAATTAAGGTACTATTTTCCCAAACTGAAGATTGTTGCCAGGGGCAGCACCCTGAAGGCTTTTGGTGAAGAGGTCATACTTGAGGAGTTTGAAAAACGAGTGGACATGTTGATTTCTCATTTTGGGAAATACAACCAACTTAATGAGGAAACTATTGAGCGTATCATTACAGCCAGTACCTTGGCAGACTATGATCCCAGTTCGGACAATGACAACTTTATAGTGCACGGTGTGGGCGGAAAGGTCATCAAAGCCCAAAGTTACAACCAACACGTATTAGTAGATGCCACTAAAAAAAATGATATGATCTTTGCCATAGGTCCTGCAGGTACCGGAAAAACCTATACTGGAGTAGCTCTTGCCGTAAGAGCACTTAAAGAAAAGGAAGTCAAAAGAATCATCCTGACCCGACCGGCAGTGGAGGCAGGGGAGAACCTGGGCTTCCTTCCGGGTGACCTTAAAGAAAAAATAGATCCCTACATGCAACCCCTCTACGATGCACTAAGGGACATGATCCCACAGGAAAAACTCAACAGTCATATTGAAAATGGAACTATTCAAATTGCCCCATTAGCTTTTATGCGCGGACGAACACTTGATAATGCTTTTGTTATATTAGATGAAGGACAAAATACTACCCACGCTCAAATGAAGATGTTTTTGACTCGTATGGGCCGTAATGCCAAGTTTATGGTTACCGGAGATCCCGGACAGATCGACCTGCCCCGCAGGGTAATCTCTGGCTTAACAGAAGCCCTTTTGATCCTTAAAGAAACCCAAGGTATCGGCATCATTACTTTGGATGAAAAAGACGTGATCCGTCATACTTTGGTTAAAAAAGTAATTGATGCCTATAAAAGAATCGAACATCATAATTAACAGTATTGATCAATACACTCACTCATTGCGATTTTCATTTTCCCAGACAGTTGTCCCACTACAAAGGGAAAGTCAGAGAAGTTTACGAACTTGAAAAAGATTTACTGGTCATTGTGGCCTCTGACCGCCTATCGGCTTTTGATGTGGTCATGCCCAAAGGAATACCTTACAAAGGGCAAATCCTTAACCAGATCGCCACCAAAATGATGGCCGCCACCGATGACATTTTACCCAATTGGCTGATCGCCACTCCTGATCCTAATGTGGCTATTGGGTATCGCTGTGTTCCCTTCAAGGTAGAAATGGTGATAAGGGGCTATCTCTCCGGTCATGCCGCTAGGGAATACAAAGCTGGTAAACATAATCTTTGCGGAGTAGAAATGCCAAATGGCATGATCGAAAATGATGCTTTTCCAAGACCCATCATCACTCCCTCTACCAAAGCCGAAAAGGGCCATGATGAAGATATTTCCCGAGAATCCATCATCGAACAGGGCATTGTCAGTGAAGCTGACTACCTTCAATTAGAAAAATACACGAGAGCTCTTTTTCAAAGAGGAACTGAGATTGCCGGAAAACAGGATTTGATTTTGGTGGACACAAAATATGAATTTGGTAAAAACACCAAAGGCCAAATAGTTTTGATAGACGAGATACATACTCCAGATTCTTCACGCTATTTTTATGCAAACGGTTATGCCGAACGTCAAGCCAAGGGAGTACCACAAAATCAATTATCCAAAGAATTTGTTCGACAATGGCTGATATCCAATGGTTTTCAAGGCCTTGAAGGGCAGGAAGTTCCTTTTATGTCTGACCAATACATCAAATCCGTTTCTGATCGCTATATCGAACTATACGAAAAAATTACCGGTGAAAACTTTGTAAAGGCAGACTCAACCAATATTCCCCAGCGTATTAAGGAGAACGTGCTGAACTATTTAAATTGTATGTAATTTATTATTTTACAGATCAGAAAATACCCAGAAATGGGAGATAAAACATTGAATTGATCAGCATAAGTCTAGGGCTAAATTTTTAACAGTATTTAAACCCATTTTAATCCCTTTTATTTGAATTTGCATTGAGATTTCGTATGCTTCAAGTCGATTAAACCAGGTAATTTGACGTTTGGCATATCGCCTGCTATTTTTTTTAATTTCTTCTATAGTTTCTTTAAAAGAGTATTTTCCTTCAAAGTGTTTAAACCATTCTTGGTAACCTAAGGTTTGAAGGGCAGGCAGGTTTTTATTGGAATAAAGTCTTTGAGCCTCTATTTCAAGTCCAGCCTCGACCATTCTTTCAACCCTAAAGTTGATCTTTTCATATAGCTGCGGGCGAGGCATTTCTAACAGTAAGGTGTGGGTTGAAAATGGGCGTTTTTTTTTAGATTGCCCCAAAAAAGAGGAATAGGGTTTTTTTACTGTCTCCCATACTTCTAGTGCTCTAAGTAGTCTTGAAAAGTTATTCAAATCTACTGTTTTGTAGTATAACGGGTCTATTTTTTTAAGTAGTTTTTGCAGCCCTTCCAAGCCTTGATCTTGATATAGTAATTTCACTTTTGATGAAGCTTTTGAGGTAATTTCAGGGAATTTATCCAAGCCTTCCATTAAAGCTTTAGCATATAGACCTGACCCTCCTACCATGACCACATGATCATATTTTTTAAACAACTTCTTCAAAAGTTTCAAACCTTCCCTTTCAAAAACTCCTGCGTCAAATGGCTGGTGAATGCTTATGTTTTGGATAAAATGGTGTGGTATCCCTTTCCTTTCCTCCTGAGAGGGAACACCTGTCCCTATGGTCATTTCGTGATAACACTGCCTAGCATCACAAGAAATGATCTCCGTTTGTAATGCCTGAGCCACGCTAACGCTTAAGGCTGTTTTTCCTACAGCTGTAGGTCCTGCGATATAAATCAATTTTTTATTCGACATCGTTGAGCATTTCACCGCATTGGTGGCAATATTTTGCTTCGTCTTTATGATGACTGGTCATACAGTGAGGGCAGGCTTGAGTATTGCTATCAATATTAAAAGCTTGAGTTGTAAATTCGGCTGAGACTATACCTGTAGGGACAGCGATGATGCCGTAGCCCAGTATCATAATTAATGAAGCTATAAACTGCCCTAAAGGGCTTTCAGGAGCTATGTCGCCATAACCTACAGTAGTTAGAGTTACAATACACCAGTAGATACTAGTAGGGATGCTACTGAACCCACTTTCATCGTCTTCAACCATGTACATGATGGTACCAAAAATAATACACAAGATTACAACACTAAACATAAAGACCAATATTTTGGTTTTGCTGCGAACAAGGGCTTTGATTAATGAATTGGATTCCCCTACAAAATGAGTAAGTTTTAGAATTCTGAAAACCCTAAGAAGCCGAAGGGCTCTTAGGGCAAGCAGAGATTGTGTACCTGCAAAAAAAAGAGAAAAATATTTGGGAATAATGGAAATAAAATCGATAATGCCATATACGCTAAAAATGTATCTTGAGGGTTTTTTTATGGAAAATATTCGCAATATATACTCTACACTAAAAATGATGGTGATGAACCATTCGGCTATGTCTAGCTGGCGCTGGTATTTCTGACCTATTTCAGCAACACTCTCCAAAGCTACCATTACTAGGCTAGAGAGAATAAAAATCAATAAAACCAAATCAAATACTTTTCCCGCAAGGGTGTCGGCTTCAAAGATTATTTCATGTAATCGGTGTTTGAGGTTTTTTAAACCCATTGGGTTGACATTAATTGTAATTGACTTCAGCTCCTTTCAAAGGTATTAATTTTCTAAATTTATTTTTTTTAATGTGGGCAATAATCAAGGCCTGACAATCGGAATTGTTATCCATAGAAACCAACCGGTTGAGGATTTTTTCCTTGCTGTTTATTTGGTGATTCAGGTCATAAAAACCATATCCTTTAAAACACTTATTTTCAATATAAATAAAACTATACTCTCCATCTCTTCTTCCGTTTCCTATCATCACAAAATCATTGTAAGGATACTTGTTTTTGTCTCTTATTTTTTCCAATCTTTGATTGTAACTTTGATGGTCTTCATCTTCCAAACATGCCCCTTTGCATTGATTGGTTTTATAGGCAAAACAAGCTCCATCCGAATCTTTAAATGAGGAATGCTTATGACACAACTGGTAGGTTTCCATCCACTGCTTCATGATATGTTTGGCAACTCGTCCGTTTTTAAAAACTTCAAGGTATTCTCTAGTGCTCCTTACTTGCTCCAAAACCAATTGATGATAGCGGGTTTCATAATCAATTCTTAAACCCATGGGGTAAAGTCGATAGCGTCCATCTTTATTGATCTGGGGTTGGTTTTTTTTTATTTCATGTTGTTCTTTTAGTAGGGCAATAAGTTCACTACCTGTAATTTCAAAATTGACTTTATGGAGTTTTTTTTGAATTTTTTTTGATTTAGAATCTGTTCCAGTTAAGTGACTTCTTACCCGCTTTTGAATGTTATTGCTTTTACCAATATAGAGGATATCCCCAACAGTATTATGTATATAATAGACACCAGTTACAGTTGGTAATTCCTCGAGTATTGAAAGATATTTTGAGGGAACTTGAATGTTGTTTAGTTCTTTAATTTGAGATTTTAGGATTTGTTTGCTGATATCTTTTTCGAGTAATACTTCAAAAAGCTTTACAGTAGCTATTGCATCACCCTGAGCACGATGGCGATTGCTAATCGGGATGCCAAGGGAACGAACCAACTTGCCCAGTTTGTATGACTCCATGTTGGGAAGTAATTTTTGAGACAGACTGACGGTGCATAGAGAGTATCTTTCAAAATTGTAACCCAAACGCTTGAATTCGGTTCTAAGTATTCGGTAATCAAAATCGGAATTATGTGCTACAATAATACAGTTTTCAGTAATCTCTATAATACGTTTTGCAATCTCAAAAAATTTAGGAGCATTTTGAAGCATCTTAGGGTTAATTCCAGTAAGCTTTTCGACAAAAGGCTGTATTGATCTTTCAGGATTGACTAGACTTATGAATTGATCAGTTACATTGAATCCGTTGTGTTGATATATGGCGATTTCGGTAATACCCTCCTCATTGTATTTTCCACCCGTTGTTTCAATGTCTAAAATGGCATACATAATTAGTAGTTTCTGGGTCCAAAAATTTTACTACCAACCCGGATCATATTACTTCCTTGTTCAATGGCTATTAGAAAGTCTCCGCTCATGCCCATCGACAGTACTTCAAGAGGTATTTTTTGTTGTATTAATTGATCGTAAAGAGATTTTAGTCCTGCGAATTCTCTTTCAATCTGCTTTTGATCATCAGTGAATGTAGCCATTCCCATCAATCCTTTGATTCGGAGGTGTGGAAGTTCTTTGGCAATTTTAATAGCTTGTTGAGATTCTCGGACAGAAAGTCCAAATTTACTTTCCTCCTTAGCTATATGTATTTGAAGAAGACAATCAATAATGCGATTATTTTTTTGGGCCTGTTTGTTGATTTCTTTTAATAATTTTAGGCTGTCCACACCTTGGATCAAGCTAACATAGGGTGCCATATATTTTACTTTGTTAGATTGTACATGCCCGATCATGTGCCATTGTATATCTTTTGGAAGTATCTCATACTTGCGGGTCATGTCTTGGATTTTGTTTTCACCAAATTTCCTTTGTCCCGCGTTGTATGCCTCTAAAATCTCCTCATTGGATTTTGTTTTAGATACCGCCACGAGTTCAACTGTGGAGGGTAACCCCTCAAGTAGTGAAGTAATATTTTTTTCTATCTCCATTCTAATTATTTGTGGTTTGGCTGCAGATTCGAAAGATTTAAACCTTACAACATTCCATGATTTGATAAGCAAGTTTTAATGCAAGAGTTCCATTTTCTAACGAAACAGTAACTGGCTTGTTGTTTTGGATGGCACTTGCAAAATCCTCTAATTCTTCTAATATGGCGTTGGATTCTTCAATTTGTGGGTTTTCGAAATAGATCTGTTTTTTTTCTCCCTGTGCATTTTCCAAGATAAGAGCAAAATCCTCTGGTTTCTCTGGAGCAGATTTCATTTTAACTACTTCGACTTTTTTCTCAAGAAAATCTACCGCTATGTAGGCGTTTTTTTGAAAAAATCTTGTTTTTCGCATTTTTTTTAGGGATATCCTACTAGCTGTGAGGTTGGCCACACAACCATTTTCAAATTCGATTCGGGCATTGGTAATGTCCGGTGTATTGCTTATTACCGCAACTCCCGAAGCTGAGACGGTTTTTACTTTGGCATCAACAACACTTAATAAAACATCGATATCATGAATCATCAAGTCCAAGACTACAGGTACATCGGTTCCTCTAGGGTTGAATTCTGCTAGTCGATGCGATTCTATAAACTTTGGCTGGGTTACTGCGTCCTTAATGGCCTTAAATGCAGGATTATAACGTTCTACATGACCAACCTGACCCAAAACCCCTCTTTTTTCTGCCAGTGAGGTAATTTCATTGGCCTCGGCAACACTGTTAGCAATCGGTTTTTCAATGAATATATGTTTTCCCTGATTAATTGCATTTATTGCATTTTGATGATGGTAAAGGGTAGGAGTGACAATGTCTACCATGTCACAAGCTTTGATTAATTCTGCTTCACTTTCAAAAGCGGTATAGCCTTTTTCTTTTGCTAGGGCATGAGTACTTTTTTGATTTGGATCAAAAAATCCGATCAATTCAAATCGCTCAGAGGCTTCGAGTAAACGTAAATGAATTTTTCCCAAATGTCCAGCACCCAAAACGCCTGCTTTAACCATATTAATAATTTTGATCAAAAGTACCATCTTTTTCTGATTTTTTTTTGGAAGTAATTACATTTGTCCTCATGATGGATACCACAAAGCACCAAGGGCAAAGAAGGCAGTTGGTAAAACTCCTAAAACAGAAAGGGATCCAAGACGAAAGGGTTTTGAATGCAGTGGGAACAGTCCCCCGTCATATTTTTATGGATTCGGGTTTAGAGGAATATTCCTATTTAGACAAAGCCTTTCCTATAGGAGCCAATCAAACCATATCACAACCTTATACTGTTGCATTTCAAACCCAACTTTTGGAATTGAAAAAAGGTGATAAGGTATTGGAAATCGGAACGGGTTCAGGTTACCAGACAGCAATTTTATTAACTTTCGAGGGTGTAAAATTATATACCATCGAGCGTCAACAGGAATTATTTAAAAAAACTACATTATTGTTTAAGAAATTGAGTTTACATCCCAAAAAAGTAATATTCGGAGATGGTTATCAAGGGCTTCCAGATCAAGCTCCTTTTGAAGGCATTATTGTTACCGCAGGTGCCCCTCGGGTACCTAAACCATTGTTAGAACAACTGGCCATTGGTGGACGCCTAGTTATTCCAGTTGGAGATAAGGACCAGACCATGACCCGCTATGTCAGGAAAGGAAATAAGACTTTTGATCGCCAGAGCTTTGGGAGTTTTAATTTTGTTCCTATGTTAAAGGATCGAAATTAGAGGTCGATATTTAGTCTAATCCCTTGATTGGCTATAAGTTTACCTATAGCCCAAAAATAGTCAACCCTAAAAAGTTTTAATTTCCTGAACCCAAGTTTATTTAACCCAACATTGAACTCAATATGAGGTTTTTGTTGTTTTACGCTTAGCAAGTGAAAACCCAAGACAAACTCACTTTTAAGCAATCGAATGAGAGGCCAATTACCAACACCCCACTTTTGGAACTGATGTTCCCAGTGTATTAAAAAATAATTATCAGAGGAACTGAATTCGTAATATGGTAGCAAATTGAATTGATTTAGGTAGGGGGTGCTACTTCCAATAATGATCTCATTCCCATGAAAATGGTTAAAATCCATGAATGCAGGGGTTTCTTTTTGTATAAAAGTACCAGTTTTAATTCTTAAAAAGCTTGTTCCAACAATTCCTAATGACATTTCTTGATCATAAGTAAAATCAAGTTTCATGTAGTTGTAAAGTGATACATCACTACCAAAAGCTTGCTTAAACTCAAGGGTCAATTGAGGGTAATTTTCTTTTTGGGTGTAAAACCTTTGATTAGTATATTGATAATATTGATTTTGAGGTCGGTATTGAATTAGAAGACCATACTTTTTTATGTTATGGTTTCGAAAATCATAATTGGAGTTATTTGGTGTGTTGCTTTTGTAGTTGACCTCTTCATTAAAGAAAGAAAAATCGGTAGTATTCGACCTGCTTTTTCTAATATGGTTAGCAGCAGACAAAGAAACAAAAATTTCTGGACTTAAAAAGGTTGAAAAACTAGCTTCAATTTTATTATTTTGATACCATTTTGCAAAATTTTCTTTAAAAAAGAGACTGTTAATGTCATTCATAAGAAGTCTAATGGGCTGTTGATCATCAAATTGAATCAATCCTATTTCCGCCCTTAAGTAGAATCTAGAGTAATTTTCTCTGTTCATCAAATAATCAATTAGAAGGCCAGGATAGTTTTCCCGGTCCGAGAACCCGTAGGTGTTGTAAAGCTTTATTCCCAGTGACTTCATTTTCTTTTCCCAATTGCGATTGTAGAAAAAATTGATGTTTGCATTATAACCTTGAACGGTATTAAAATGAAAAGATGTAGGTGGTAATGAAAAGCCGTAGAAGAAATCTTCTTTACTGTTTTGAATCCTTTTCCCCAATATGTCACTCCATCGAAAACGATTGGCCTCGCGGTCCAAAGAGTCGATGTATGCGGGAGCTTTGTGGGCTTTGGCAATACTGTCTTTTTTAATGTAGTTGGAGGATTCATTTACCGTCAGGGGAATGGGTCTGTTATTTTGAAAAAGGGAGTCTTTTTCTTGAGCTCCTTCGAGGATTTCATATATTTTTTTGCCGAATGTTTTGTCGTCAAAGTTCGGTTTAAAGTCATAATCATTATAAACGGCAGAAAAATGGGCTATAAAATTGAACCCAAAAATACCTGCGACGAAATCAATGACTTGATCACTTTTTATCCAGGTATCGGATTTGGGGTCGTAGTTAAAGTTTTGTTTTATGCTGAATGAATCTATTATTGAAATTGAACTTTGTTTTTGGTCCAATTGCAATTCCAATCCATAAAAACTCCAATCGTCCTCTACGATGTAGATAATCCCCTGAAAAGTTGGAGAAGAGTCTGTCTTTCGATTGACCTCAATTTTATTAATCAACTTACCCTCATCGGTATAAAATATACCCAAGAGTTTATAACGGTAAAATGAAAATGCCATTTCACTGATTGGTGAAATCAAATCATTATCAAGGTTTACAGTGTTTTGATAAAAGTTAAACTCAGCATCCGCTGCACTATTGAATGTGAGGGCCTGCTTATCTCCACTTATTTTTACAGCTGTTATGGACTCTTTAAACTTCTCGTGGTCTTTTGAAATTTTTGAATAGGTTTCTGACAAATACAATATCCCAGATCTGGTGGAATCCAAATTCTGATTAGAGACATCAATATCCTGACCCAATATCTTGCGTGGTAACTCTTTAGTGCTAACAACTCCTTTGGAATAAAAGTTAGCAGTGAATCGTTGATTTTTTGATAGGTTTTGCTTTCTTTTTATTATTGCGGCTCTAATTATAGCGTTAGCTGGATTTTCCTCTGATTTTAGAGTGATTTCTTCTAGAGAAATAAACTCTTCTTTCATCTTCACTTCGTAATCAAGGGAGGTCAATTTCAAATCATAAGGCCGCTTTATTGTTTTAAATCCCAAGCTTTTGAATACAACAATACCATTTTCACTTGGAAGATTTCCCAAATAAAATTTCCCATCACTATTTGTGACTGTCCCAACAAAAGAGTCCTGAACATATACACTAACACCACTAAGTGGGTTGTTAAGGCTGTCCGTAACCTTACCATTTATTTGAGCCCTTAACGGTGTAATACTAAGGAGCATAAAATACAGGAATCCTTTTCGAATGAAAAAAAATGTTGTTAAAAATTTTATGATTTGAAGGGGAGCTGTAGGATTTGAATCCATAGAATTTGGAGTGAATAGTTGAGTAACGATGACTATCGTTTGGAGTTATTAATTAAATATAATGATAATACCTATCGGTTAAAACTTTTTTTTACACGATCCAAGTCTCTTTTGTTGTCCCGGTCTTTGAGAGTTTCCCTTTTGTCGAAAAGTTTTTTACCCCGTGCCAGTGCGATCGTGATCTTGGCAAAGCCTTTATCGTTGATGAAAAGCTTTAGTGGAACGATTGTCAAGCCCGTATTTTTGACTTCTCTATTTAGTTTCTTGAGTTCTCTTTTCTTTAGTAAAAGCTTTCTACTCCCTCGAGGACAATGATTGAAATGGGTGCCAAAGGCGTATTCTTCAATGTACATATTTACTGCAAAAAGCTCTCCCTTTTCATTGAATTCACAAAAGCTTTCCCCAATGGAGGCGTTGCTGTTTCGGATTGATTTGATTTCTGTTCCGGATAGAACAATCCCTGCTATAAATTCATCGAGAATTTCGTATTCAAAACGCGCGCGTTTGTTTTGTATATTTATTTGTTTTTGCACTAACCAAAGTTACAATTTATTCAATGATCGAATGAACTGTATATACCAAACAATATAAACATCTAAAACGACCACTCTACAAAAAAGCTTAACCGGAAAAAATTAATCTATCTACAAAATATTATGATTGCTCATAAAAATAGATAAACTTCTAAAATTACATTCTAATCGATATTGAATTAAATAGGATTTAGCATAAATACTTTACACATAGTAAAGTCTTTGTTTAATTACAGAAGAGCACTGGAGTTTTGGGATGGTTATGGTGTCAACAAAATTAATGTTTAGAGAGTTTCTTTTTATTTTACTATCATATTCAAATAACTTAAGTAACCAGCCTGCAGATTGGTTCCTTGACATTTATTCTTTTTTATTACCAAGATTTCTAAAAATGATCTTTCCGTCAAAATGATCCACTAAAATGGGTTTTGTGTTATCTATTTTCCCTGCCAATAGTTCTTTACTCAAGGCATTGAGTAATTTTTTCTGTATGACCCTTTTGACAGGTCTTCCACCGTATTCGGGTTCAAAACCCCATTTTGCCAACGCCGTGATGGCTTCGTCAGATGCAGAGATTTTGATTTCTTGCTGTTGAAGTCTGTAGGCCAAAATTTTGAATTGTAAATTTACAATGGATTTGATTTCTTTAGCAGTGAGTGGGGAAAACATTATGATATCGTCAACTCTATTAAGAAATTCCGGTCTTATGGTTTCTTTCAGAAGTTGCAAGACTTCTTTTTTGGCTAAATTATGAGCATGATCAAAATCGGAATTATTTTCGAAAACAGATTTAATTTCTTGACTTCCAAGGTTGGAGGTCATTATGACAATTGTGTTTTTAAAGTCTGCAGTTCGACCCTTATTGTCGGTAAGTCTACCTTCATCTAGTACTTGTAACAAAATATTGAAGGTGTCTGGGTGAGCTTTTTCAATTTCATCCAGCAGCACAACCGAAAAGGGTTTTCGTCTGACGGCTTCGGTGAGTTGTCCACCTTCATCATATCCTACATATCCAGGAGGGGCGCCAATGAGTCTGCTGATGGAGTGACGCTCTTGGTACTCGCTCATGTCGATGCGTGTAATACTGTTTTGGTCATCAAAAAGTACCTCGGCCAGTGCTTTGGCCAATTCTGTCTTTCCTATACCTGTGGTACCCAAGAATAGAAAACTCCCAATAGGACGTTTTTGATCTTGAAGCCCTGCCCGACTTCTTCGTATAGCGTCCGACACTGCTTCAACGGCAGTTTCTTGGCCAACCATACGTTTGTGAATCTCTTTCTCAAGATTTAATAACCTATCTTTTTCAGATTTTAGCATTTTGCTGGTTGGGATTCCTGTCCATTTGGAGACTACCTCGGTGATGTCGTCGTAGTTTACCTCCTCTTTGATCATACTCTCTTTTTTTTGATATTCAATCATTTCGCTGTGCAGTTGATCTAGGTTTTCCTGAGAAGCTTTAATTTTCCCATAGCGTAATTCAGCGACGGTAGCATAGTCGCCGTCTCGCTCAGCTCGATCAGCTTGGAGCTTGAAGTTTTCAATCTCTTGTTTAGTTTGTTGGATTTTATCCACCCGGTCTTTTTCTTGACTCCATTGCGCAAAAAGAGTATTCCGCTCCTCTTTAAAGTTAGAAAGTTCTTTGTTTAGTGTTGCCACTTTTACCTTATCTTTTTCACGCTTGATGGCAACGATCTCAATTTCAATCTGACGGATTTTACGGTCCAAGGTATCCAGTTCTTCGGGTTTGGAATTCATTTCCATTCTCAGTTTTGAAGCTGCTTCATCCATCAGGTCAATAGCCTTGTCCGGGAGGAATCTATTTGAGATGTAACGGTTTGAGAGCATTACAGCTCCGATAATAGCCTCGTCTTTGATCCTAACCTTATGGTGGGCTTCGTATTTTTCTTTAATGCCGCGTAAAATGGATATAGCACTTTCAGTATCTGGTTCGTCAACAACAACTTTTTGGAAACGCCTTTCCAGTGCTTTGTCCTTTTCAAAATCTTTTTGGTATTCGTCTAGTGTTGTTGCACCAATGGCCCTAAGTTCTCCTCTTGCCAGGGCGGGTTTAAGTATATTTGCTGCGTCCATGGCCCCTTCACCACCACCGGCACCGACTAAGGTGTGTATTTCATCAATAAAAAGTACGATGTCTCCATTGCTGTTCACTACTTCTTTGATAACGCTCTTAAGACGTTCTTCAAATTCTCCTTTGAACTTAGCCCCAGCGATCAATGCTCCCATATCAAGCGCAAAAATTTTTTTTTCTTTTAAGTTCTCTGGTACATCACCATCTATAATTCGGTGGGCTAGCCCCTCTGCAATGGCAGTTTTTCCTGTTCCAGGCTCTCCTACAAGTATGGGGTTGTTTTTGGTTCTTCTTGAAATAATTTGGAGCAAACGTCTGATTTCTTCCTCTCGACCAATAACGGGATCGAGTTTGCTGTCTTTGGCTAATTGATTGAGGTTTTTTGCATATTTTTCTAATGCGTTGTATTGATCTTCAGCAGATGCGGATGTGATTTTTTCTCCTTTTTGAAGCTGGGAAAGTGATTCTTTTAAGTTATTTTGAGTAATGCCTTGGTCTTTTAATATTTTACTGATATTTCCGGTGCTATCAAATAAGGCCAACAATAGGTGTTGGGTAGCGACAAATTCATCTTTTGAGTCCTTGGAGAGGTTGATAGCATTGATCACAGTTTTGGTGGCATTGGGGGATAAAACAATGTCTCCACCTGATACCTTTGGTAGACTTTCGAGCGCCTTATCGGTGAGTTTTTCTAAAAGTAAAAAATTGACCTGAAGTTTTTTAAATATAAAAGGTAGAACATTATTATCCACTTCTAGTAATCCCTTAAATAGGTGTTCGTTTTCAATTTGCTGGTGGCCTAATTGTTGGGTTAGTTGCTGGGCGGATTGAATCACCTCTTGAGATTTTAGGGTAAAATTATTCAGATTCATGCATTTTATTTTCAAAAAACTTGAACAAGATTTGTTCCAAGTTCTTGAAGATGACTTTTTGTCTTATTTGGCGATTAAAAAATGACAAACTGTCTATTCTTTAGATTTATTCTCAAATTTCCGCCAGACGCTATTGAGTCCATTGATTAAATCGGAAGCCAACATAAAAGCAGGTGAGATGGATTCACATAGAATGTCTGCTGAATAACCATGTGCAAAAACTCCCATTAGACTAGCTTCCATGGGGGTATAACCTTTGGCTAGTAGTCCACCAATAATCCCGGTCAGCACATCACCACTCCCGGCGGTAGCCATTGCTGGATTGCCACTACTGTTGAACCAAATATTCCCATCTGGTAAAGCAATGGCTGAGTGTGCTCCTTTTAATATACAGATGAGATTGTGATTTGCTGAAAACTGGATGAGCAGTTTTAACTTTTCTTGTTCGGTTTTCCATGATCCAACCAGTCTTTCAAATTCTTTTGGGTGCGGCGTAATAATGCTATTTTTTGGAAGTATTTCTTTTAATTTTGGATGCTCAGCGATTATGTTAATGGCATCTGCGTCAATAACCATTTGAGCAGAACTTGAAGTCAAAACAGATTCTAAAAATTTCTTTGCATCTGAATTGGTTCCCATTCCAGGACCTATTGAAATAGTATTATAATTTAAATCATAATATCCTGATATTGAATTAACTCCATAATTTGTTTCAATAATTGCTTCAGGTATAGTGTTTTGTAAAATGTCGATACCACACTTAGGTGTTAGCACCGATAATTTTCCAGCTCCTGTTCTAAGTGCTGCACGGGCAGCCAATATTGCGGCTCCCATTTTTCCTCTACTACCCGCGATTAACAAGAGATTACCATTACTGCCCTTGTGGTCGAATTTTTTTGGGGTTTTAAAATAGATTTTTGCTTTTTCTGCCGTCAAATAATGATAGGGTGTACTAACTTTCTCCAAATAGGAAGGTAAGATACCAATATCTAATAGATCAAAATGACCAGATTTTTCTCCGTATTCAGGCAAAAGGAAAGCCAATTTTGGCATTTGGAAACTAAGAGTGTGGGTGGCCTTAACAATCCCGTTGGGGTGATTTTCGTGATTGAAATCAGAAAAAAGTCCTGTAGGTATGTCAATCGACAATATTGTATTTGGCATTCCGTTAAGAACTTGAATAATTCTTTTTAAAGAACCTTCAACAGGTCGATTTAGTCCTGTCCCTAAAATGGCATCAATGATGACCTCATTTTTTTGGATTTGTGATAAAGATTCATGGGTTAATTCTTTAAAATTTTCTTCAGCAATTTTGGATTTGTTCAGATTATAATCATGACTAGATATTTTTCCTAATTCAAATTCAAAGAGAGTACATTTATATTTTTTTTGGCGAAGCATTCGATAAAGAGCTAGTCCATCTCCACCATTGTTGCCTGTACCACAAAGAAGAATAAGCTTTTTATCCGTATTGTAGTTTTGGCAAATCCATTCAAAACAAGCTTTTGCTGCCCTTTCCATTAGATCAATAGAGGCAATAGGCTCCATGCGAATAGTTTGGCGATCTGCCTCGTGAATTTGAAGTTGATTGAGGATCTTCATTAGTTTTAAATTATTGGTCTAGATTTATTTTTTCTTTTTTAAAATTAAATGTTTTATCAGTTAGATTGAAAATTTAATTAATTGGAATTCATTTGCTTAGTAACAATTACCCACTGATTTATTCCCGCTGTACAAAATATTTATATTTTAATTTGGGAATAAATAATCAAGCTTTTATTAAAATCTTATTTTTGTATTTGAAAATTAAATGAATGATGATAGAAAGAGACACCAGAATTTTTGATTTAATAGACTCAGAGGAGCAGCGCCAGTTGAATGGTATAGAGCTTATTGCATCCGAAAATTTCACTAGTCCTGCAGTAATGGAGGCTACTGGATCAGTTTTGACCAACAAATACGCGGAGGGTTATCCAGGAAAACGATATTATGGTGGTTGTGAGGTAGTGGATCAAATTGAACAAATTGCCATAGACAGAGCCAAGGAGCTCTTTGGCGCGGCATATGCCAATGTACAGCCACATTCTGGTTCACAAGCTAACACAGCTGTATTTCACGCATTTTTGAGGCCTGGAAACAAAATTTTGGGGTTTGATCTCTCTCATGGTGGACATTTGACCCATGGATCTCCTGTTAATTTTTCTGGTCGCCTTTATGAAGCGCATTTTTATGGTGTTCAGGAAGACAGTGGAAGATTGGATTACGATAATATTCTTGCCATTGCCAAGGAGGTAGAGCCTCAAATGATCATTGCAGGCGCTTCAGCCTATTCTCGAGATATTAATTTTGAGCGGTTTCGTG